>DASQMQ010000246.1:0-3264 GCA_035645455.1 Pseudonocardia sp. | reverse complement strand
GCGGGTCGGGCTGGCCCCGTCGGCGATCCGCTACTACGAGAGCGAGGGCCTGATCGACCCGCCGGACCGGCGCCACGGCCGCCGCCGCTACGGCCGCGACGAGCTGCGCCGGTTGGCCTTCATCGCCATCGGCCGCGATCTCGGACTGGGCCTGGGCGCGATCCGCCGGGCGCTGCGCCCGGGCGCCGCGGGCTGGGCGGCCGTGGTGGACGAGCAGGTGGCGGCCCTGGACGCGCAGATCGCCCGGGCCGAGCGGGCCCGGGCGGTGCTGCTGTCCAGCCGGGACTGCCCGGCGCCGGAACCGGTGCGCGACTGCCCGCACCTGACCGCTGCCCTCGACCGCACCCTGGCCACGCCCTGACCCGCCGGGACCGGCGTGGTGGTCATCCGGCCCGGGTCGGTCCCGCGGCGTCGTCCTCGACGTCGGCGCGGGAGTCGATGAGGGCCTGCAGGCCGTCCAGGATCCGCCGCAGGCCGAACTCGAACGCGCGATCGTGGGAACCGTCGAAGCCTGCGGCGGCGGCCACCTTGCCGAGCATGGGGTAGGCGTCGCCCACCAGCGCTCCGTCCAGGTAGGGCGCCTGTGCGGCCCACCACTCGTCGTCGGTGACCCCGGTGTCGGACGCCGCCGCGGAGGCCTCCAGCGAGCTGCGGGCCAGCCCGGCGACCCAGGAGCTGGTGGTGAGCACGGCGTCGATCAGCTCGCGCCCGTCCAGACCGGTGCCGTCCAGGATGCGCAGCGTCGCCTCGGTGGCCCGCAGGGCGTTGGGCCCGAGCAGCGGGCGGCCCTGCGGGATGTACAGCAGCCAGGGGTGGCGGTGGTAGTGCGCCCACTCCCCCCGGCACGCGTTCCCCAGTCGCGCGCGCCAACCGCTGCCGTCGTCGTCGGCGACGGGTTCCTCGCCGTAGACGTCGTCGACCATCAGGTCGATCAGCTCGTCCTTGCCGGGCACGTACCGGTACAGCGACATCGCCCCGACCTTCAGCTCGGCCGCGATCCGCCGCATGGACAGGGCGCTCAGCCCCTCGGCGTCGGCGATGTCGATGGCGGCGCGCACGATGCGCTCCCGCGTCAGGCCCGGTCTGGGGCCGCGGGTGGGCTCGTCCCGGGTCCCCCACATCAGCGCGAGGCTGCGCTTGAGGGACTCGCCGCGGGCTGAGGGAGTCATTTGACCGGATCCTAGAACTGGGTACAGTGTACGTGTTACTTCGTACACCGTACCCAGCAAGGAGGCGGGCGGAAATGCGCTACGCGGTGCGGACCGAGGCGCTCGGCAAGCGCTTCGGCACCAGACGAGCCCTGCACGGGCTGGACCTGGACGTCGCCGAGGGATCGGTGTGCGGGCTGCTCGGCCCCAACGGCGCCGGCAAGACCACCGTGGTGCGGATGCTCACCACGCTGCTGCGCCCGGACTCCGGGCGCGCCGAGGTGGCCGGGCACGACGTGGCCCGCGAACCGGCGCTGGTGCGCCGGGCCGTCGGCTTGACCGGCCAGCACACCACCGTCGACGACATCCTCACCGGCCGGGAGAACCTGGTCATGTGGGGCCGGCTGTTCCACCTCGGCGCCCGGGCGGCCACCCGCCGGGCCGACGAACTGCTCGAGCAGTTCGGCCTGGCCGACGCCGCGGACCGGCGGGCCAAGACCTACTCCGGCGGCATGCGCCGTCGGCTGGACGTGGCGAGCAGCCTGATCCTGGCCCCGCGGGTGTTCTTCCTCGACGAGCCGACCACCGGGCTCGACCCGCGCAACCGCGGCGAGGTGTGGAGTGCGCTGCGCGGCCTGGTCGCCGGCGGCACCACGGTGCTGATGACCACCCAGTACCTCGACGAGGCCGACCAGCTGGCCGACCGGATCGTGGTGCTCGACGACGGCCGGAAGGTCGCCGAGGGCACCCCGTCCGAGCTGAAGTCCCGGATCGGCGGCGACCGGATCGACGTGCTGGTGCGCGACGGCGCCGACCTGCCCGCGGCCGCCGACCTGCTGGCCCGCGCCGCGGACGGGCCGGTCGAGGTGGACACCCCGCTGCGGCGGATCTCCGCGCCGGTCCGCGACCGGGTGGGCGCGCTGACCGGGCTGGTCCGCGCGCTCGACGACGCCGGCCTGCCCGCCGAGGACATCGGCGTCCGCCGCCCGACCCTGGACGAGGTGTTCCTGCACCTCACCGGCCGCCCGGCCGAACCCGCCGCCGCCGCCACCACGACCGACCGGATCGGAGCACCGGCATGAGCATCCGCACCGCACCGCCCGGCGGTGACCTGAGCTGGACCCTGGCCGACTCCTGGGTGATCGCCCGCCGCGACCTGCTGCACTGGGTGCGCAACCCCAGCGTGATCATCGCCAGCGTCGCCTTCCCGGCGATGTTCGTGCTGCTGTTCGGGTTCGTCTTCGGCAGCGCGATCACCGTGCCCGGCGGCGGGGACTACCGCGAGTTCCTGATGCCCGGGATGTTCGCCCAGGCCATGGTGAACGGCGCCGCGGCGACCGTGGCGGTGGTGGCGGCCGACCGCGCCCGCGGGGTCACCGACCGGTTCCGCTCGATGCCGATGGCGCCCGGCGCCCCGGTGATCGGGCGCAGCCTGGCCGACGTGGTCAACTCCTGCCTCGACCTGGTGGTCCTGGTCGGGCTGGGGCTGCTGGTCGGCTGGCGGGCGCACGGCGGCGTGCTGGGCGCGCTGGCCGCGGTCGGGCTCCTGCTGCTGCTCCGGTTCGCGATGATCTGGGTCGGCATCTACCTCGGGCTGGTGGTCAGCCAGGAGGCCGCGGGCCTGGCCTGGACCCCGCTGTTCCCGCTGACGATGATCGCCAACACGTTCGTGCACCCCTCGCAGCTGCCGGGCTGGCTCGGCCCGATCGCCGACTGGAACCCGCTCTCGGCCACGGTGACCGCGGTCCGGCAGCTGTTCGGCAACGCCGGGGCGGTCGGCCCGTCGGTGACCTGGGCCGAGCAGAACGCGATGCTGCTGGCGATCCTCTGGCCGGTCGCCATCGTCGCGGTCTTCCTGCCGCTGGCCGTCCGCCGCTACCGCCACCCCACCGCCTGACCCACCCCGTCGAGAACGAAGCTGTCGTGATCAACAGGGCCTGTCGATCACGACAACTTCGTTCTCGACGGATCCGGCTCAGAACAGCACGGTGGCGAAGCTGGCGATCTGGGTGAAGCCGATGCGGCGGTAGGCGGCCCGGGCGACGTGGTTGAAGCCGTTGACGTACAGGCTGGCCACCCGGCCCATGCCGGCCAGCCGCTCGGCGACGGCCGCGGT
>DASQMQ010000245.1:0-6235 GCA_035645455.1 Pseudonocardia sp. | reverse complement strand
GGTCGACGCCCACGAGCTCGGCCCGGACACCGTCGCCGGGGAGGCGGTGTTCGTGCCCGCCGAGGGCGGCACCGCCGAGGACGACGGCTGGCTGCTGACCATCACCACCCGCCGCGACGGCAGCGCCTCGCAACTGCTGGTGCTGGACGCCACCGACGTCGGCGGCGCCCCGGTGGCCGCGGTGACCCTCCCCCGCAGCGTCCCGGCCGGGTTCCACGGCTCCTGGATCCCCGACGCGTAACCCTCCGCACCCCCCGGTCCGGGTCAGGAAGGCCACCTTCAGGTCCGCTGCGGGCAGGAAGGTGGCCTTCCTGAACCGGGGAGGGGGGTATCGGGAGTAATGGAGAGTGTGCTCTAATACTGCGCGTGACAGTCGACGGGGTGGTGCCCCGGTTCTACGCGGCGCTGGCGACGGGCGACGTGAGCGCCTTGCTGGGCGCACTGCACCCGGAGTTCCGCGGCCGGGTCACCGAAGGGCTGCCGTTCGGCATCGGCGGGACGGCCGACGGGCGGGGGGCGATGCTGCGCGACGTGTGGGGGCGGGCGGCCGCGCACTACGAGATGCATCCCGCTCCGGAGGAGTACGTCCCGACCGCGGACGGGCGGGTGCTGGTGCTCGGCTGGTACGTCGGGACCGCGCGGGCCACCGGGGCGCCGGTGCGGGCCCGGTTCGCGCACCTGATCCGGGTGGTCGACGGGGTGCTGGTCGAGCTGGAGCAGATCACCGACAGCGCCGCGTGGCGGGCGGCCGCCGGGCCGGACGGGCACTGATCCGGCGTGGGCCGGCCGCCGCGGTTCCCGACCGGGCTGATCCTGGACGGCACCCTGCGCGTGCTGGCCGGCGGCGGCCCGGCCGCGACGACCACGACCGCGGTGGCCGCCGCGATCGGGGCGCCCAGCGGATCCCTCTACCACCGGTTCCCGTCGCGCGACCTGCTGCTGGCCCGGCTGTGGGTGCGCACGGTGAGCCGGTTCCAGGAGGTGTTCCTGGCCGCGCTGGCCGTCCCCGACGACGCCGGCCAGGACGAGGTGCGGTCGGCCGCCCGGGCCGCCGCGGTGGCGGTGCCGGGTTGGTGCCGCGACCACCTCGACGAGGCCCGCGTACTGCTGCTCCACCGGCGCTCGGACCTGGTCGGGCGCTGGCCCGGTGAACTGGACGACGAGCTCGCGGCGCTGAACACCGCCATCGGCGAGGCACTGCGCGGAGTCGCCCGGCGCCGCTACGGCACGACGGGGCCCGCGGAGCTGGGCCGGGTGACCTTCGCCCTGGTCGACGTCCCGTACGCGGCCTCCCGCCGGCACGTCGCGCTCGGCCGGCCGCCGCCGCCCGAGGTCGACGCGCTGGTGGCGGAGACGGTGACTGCGCTGTTGGGCTGACGTCGGATCGGATCGCGGACGGGAGGATTCCCACCCCGGCCCGCGGGGCACACCGGACCGTCGGCCCCGACCGGGTGGCCCACCAGCGGAACGGACCACCTGTGGACGTGCTCGACCTGACCTACGGCCTCATCGGCGTGGGGGCCATCCTCGCCGGACTGCTCCCCCGGCTGCTGGCCAACCGGCCGATGTCCATGCCGATCGTGTTCCTCGGCCTGGGGATGGCGGTGTTCACCGTGGTCGGGTCGCTGCCCGATCCGGATCCCATCAAGTACCCGGACGTGGCCGAGCGGCTCACCGAGCTGGGCGTGATCATCGCGCTGATGGGCGCCGGGCTCAAGCTCGACCGCAAGATCGGCTGGCGGTCGTGGTCGTCGACGTGGCGGCTGCTGGCGATCGCCATGCCGCTGACCATCGCGGCCACCGCGTTCCTCGGCTGGTGGTGGATCGGGCTGGCGCCGGCCGCCGCGGTCCTGCTCGGCTCCGCGCTCGCCCCCACCGACCCGGTGCTCGCCTCGGACGTCCAGGTCGGCGAGCCCGGTGGCGACGAGGACGGCGAGGACGAGGTGCGGTTCGCGCTGACCTCGGAGGCCGGGCTCAACGACGCGCTGGCCTTCCCGTTCGTCTACTTCGCGATCCACATGGCGGCGATGGGAGCCGACCCGCGCGGCTGGCTCGGCGAGTGGGTGCTGACCGACGTGCTGCTCAAGCTGTCGGTCGGCGTCGTCGGGGGCGTGCTGGTGGGGCGGCTGCTCGGCTGGCTGTTCTTCCGGTCCCGCTCCGAGAAGCTGAACCTCGCCTCACACGCCGAGGGCTTCGTCGCGCTGGCGGCGACGTTCCTGGCCTACGGGCTGACCGAGGTCGCGGGCGGCTACGGCTTCCTCGCCGTGTTCATCTGCGCGCGGTCGATCCGGGCGTCCGAGCGGGACCACGAGTACCACCAGGTGATGCACGACTTCGTCGAGCAGATCGAGCGGCTGCTGACCGTGCTGCTGCTGGTGCTGTTCGGCGGGGCCGTCGTGCGCGGCCTGCTGGCTCCGCTGAGCTGGCAGATGGTCCTGCTCGGGGTGGCGGTCGTGGTGCTGGTGCGGCCGCTGTCGGGGTGGCTGTCGCTGCGCGGTGGGCCCGGCTCGGCCGGCGAGAAGACCGCGATCGCCGCCTTCGGCATCCGGGGCATCGGCTCGTTCTACTACCTGGCCTACGCCACCGCCGAGGTCGACTTCGAGGGCGTGGAGCAGGTGTGGGCCACCGCCGGACTGATCATCATAGTGTCGATCGTGGTGCACGGGGTGGCCGCGACGCCGATCATGAACCGGCTCGACCGGGCGCGGGGCACCGCGCCGGCGAAGGGGATCGAGGGGACCGGCCCGCCGGTGGAGAACCGCTCGTAGCGGCCGGGCTCACCCCGGCAGCGGGCTGCGCCGCTCCACCAGCGGCAGCGAGCGCAGCTGGCGCTCCAGGTGCCACTGCAGGTAGGCCGCGACCAGGCCGCTGGTGTCGCGGCGGGTGGCCGCCACGGCGGCGTCGGCGACCGGCCAGTCGCCGTGCATCAGCGCGTCGAGCAGGGCGAGGGTCTCCCGGGACGGGGTGATCGACCCCGGCGGCCGGCAGCGCGGGCACACCGCGCCGCCGGCGGCGATGTTGAAGGCCGGGTGCGGGCCGGGGTCGGCGCAGCGCGCGCAGTCGGTGATCGCCGGGGCCCACCCGGCGTGCGTCATGGCCCGCAGCAGGAACGCGTCCAGCACCAGCGACGAGTCCCGCTCGCGCCCGGCCAGCGCCCGGATCGCCCCGACCAGCAGCAGGTACACCCGCAGCGCCGGCTCCCCCTCCTCGGCGACCAGCCGGTCGGCGGTCTCCAGGATCGCGCAGCCCGCGGTGTAGCGCGGGTAGTCGCCGATGATGCCGACGCCGAACGCGTCGACGGTCTGGGCCTGGGTGACGACGTCGAGCGAGCGGCCGGCGTAGCACTGCACGTCGACGTGGTTGAACGGCTCCAGCCGGGCCCCCCACCGCGACCGGGTGCGGCGCACGCCCTTGGCCACCGCGCGGACCTTGCCGTGCCGCTGGGTGAGCAGGGTGACGATCCGGTCGGCCTCGCCGAGCTTCTGCACCCGCAGCACCAGTCCGGTGTCGCGGTAGGTGGTCGCCACCCGCCCAGCCTACGGCCGCCCGGATCAGCGCGGCCGGGCGTAGCGCAGCGTGGTGAGCGGGACGAACACCACGAGCAGCAGCGCGGTCCACCCCAGGGAGGCGAGCACCGGGTGCTCCAGCGGCCAGACGCCGTTGGTCGGCGCGACCGGGTTGCCGCACAGCTCGCGCACGGCCGCAGTCATCGCGCTGATCGGGTTCCAGTCCGCGATCGTGCGCAGCCAGGCCGGCATCCCGGCGGTCGGCACGAACACGTTGGACAGCATGGCCACCGGGACGACCAGCAGCGAGAGCTGCCCGGCGGTCTCCTCCTTGCCGATCACCAGCCCGAGCAGCATCCCGACCCAGGTGGCGGCGAACTGGAAGGCCACCAGCAGTCCGAGCGCGCCGAGCGCGGGCCCGAACCCGTTGCGGATCCGCCAGCCCACGAGTAGCCCGCAGACCGCCATCAGCAGCAGGCAGACCAGCCCGTAGAGGGCGGTGGCCACCGCGTGCCCGAACGGGACGGCGGCGCGGGTGATGGGCAGCGAGCGGAACCGGTCGACCACACCGCTGCCGGCATCCCTGGCCATCGCGATCATGGCGGGGACGACGTTGAACGCGACCATGACGAACAGCCCCGGCACGAGGAATTCGCGGTAGTCGCCCGCGCCCGGCACCACGATGGCGCTGCCGAAGACGTAGCCGAAGGTCAGCACCAGCACGACCGGAGCGGCCAGGGTGAGCGCGATCCCGAACGGGTCGTGGCGCAGCTTGAGCAGCATCCGGGTCGCGGCGGTCGCGCCGTCGGCCCACGGCCGCGGGCCGGTGGCGATGCCCGTGCCGGCGCTCACGCCGCACGCTCCGGCGTCCGGGGCTGGCCCGTCAGGCGCAGGAACACCTCGTCCAGGGTGGGGCGGCGGATCCCTACGTCGACCGCGACGACGCCCGCGGCGTCCAGCCTGCGCACGACCTCGGGCACGGCGACGGCGGTCCCGACCGCCGACAGGCCGACCCGCAGGCCGTCCTCGTCGATCTGCGGGTCGTCTCCCCACGCGGCGAGCACCGCCGCTGCGCCCGCCAGGTCGGCCGGGTCCGCCACCACGATGTCCACGCCGACCCCGATCGAGGCCTTCAGCGCGTCCGGGCTCCCGGTGGCGACAGCCCGGCCGCCGTCGACGAGGACGACGTCGTCGGCGAGCCGGTCGGCCTCCTCCAGGTACTGGGTGGTGAGCAGCACGGTCGTGCCCTCGGCCACCAGGTCGCGGACGGTGGCCCAGATCGCCGTGCGGCTGCGCGGGTCGAGTCCGGTGGTCGGCTCGTCGAGGAACAGCACCGGTGGGGCAACCACGACGCTGGCGATCAGGTCCAGCCGCCGCCGCATGCCGCCCGACCACGTCTTCACCAGCCGGTCGGCTGCGTCGGCGAGGTCGAACCGCTCCAGCAGCTCGGCCGCCCGCCGGCCGGCCGCGCGCCGACCGAGGTGGTGCATGCGGCCGAGGATGTGCAGGTTCTCCCGACCGGTCAGGTCGTCGTCGACCGCGGCGTGCTGGCCGGCCAGCCCGATGCTGCGGCGCACCAGCCCGCCCTCGTGGACGACGTCGTGCCCGAGCACCGTGGCGCGTCCGGCGTCCGGGACGGTGAGCGTCGCCAGCACCCGGATCGCGGTGGTCTTGCCCGCGCCGTTGGGTCCCAGCACCGCGCAGACCGTCCCCGTCGGGACGGTCAGGTCCAGCCCCGCCAGCGCGCGCACCGGACCGTAGTTCCGCACCAGCCCTTCTGCTACCACTGCTTCCATCAGAACACCCCTTTTTGCGATCAGCGTTCGCAGAAGGCTAGCACTGCGAACATCGTTCGCATAGGAGGTTGGGGCATGGCGGGGAGCATCTGGCTGCGACAGGAGCGGGCCGGGCGCGGACCGGTGCCCGAGCACAGCCGGGCCGAGATCACCGCGGCCGCCGTCGCACTCGCCGACCGCGACGGCCTGCCCGCGGTGTCCATGCGCAAGCTGGCCGCCGCCATCGGCACCGGGCCGGCCTCGCTCTACCGGTACGTGGACAACCGGGACGAACTCGTCGAGCTGATGGCCGACGCGGTGACCGGCGAGATCGAGCTGAGCGCACCGCGGTCCACCGACTGGCTGGCCGACATGGTCGCGCTCGGGCACGCGATGCGCGCGGTGTACCGGCGCCACCCCTGGCTGCTCGATGTCGTCCCGGGCCGGGCGCTCGGCCCGCACGCCATCGACGTCATGGAGCACGCGCTGGCCGCGATGTCCGGCCTGGACGTCCCCGCCGGCACCAAGCTGGAAGCGTTCGCCCTGCTCAACGCCATGATCGTGCTGATCGTCCGGACCGAGGCCGTGGTGCCCGACCCCACCGGGGACTACGCGCGCGCCCACGCCGAGTTCCTGGGCTCGGTGGTCGCCGCGGGCCGGCACCCGCACCTGGCCGCCGCGCTGACCGAGCCCGACCCGCAGCCGGACGCGAGCGGCGACCTGGTCGACCGGGTGCTGCCTCGGGTGCTGACCGGGCTGCTTGACACGGGCCGCGGCCAGGGGTGAGGCTGCCCTAACTCGATCCGGGAGGCTCCGTGCGACCACAGCAGGCCGGCACCCACCTCGTCCCCGCGGAGTCGCGCGGCGAGACCGAGCGCACCCTGGCCGCCACTCCCGGCGTCCGCGGCGAGCCGACCGACGCCGAGCGGTCCCGGACTCTGGTGGCCGCGGTCG
>DASQMQ010000244.1:0-2321 GCA_035645455.1 Pseudonocardia sp. | reverse complement strand
GCTGCGGGGCCATCTTGCGGGCGATGCGCGCGCGGACCCGGCGGGTGGCCGACGGCTTCGCGGCACCGTCGGCGGCGGGCGGCGCGGCGGACTGCTGGACGTCGGTCATCCGCGGGGGGCCCTCACGCGGTCCAGGATAGTCCCGCCCGCCGGGAGCGTGCCCCGCCCGGTCGCGCGGAGCACCCCTGGTCACCCCGCGTGCAGCAACGCGTGCACCCTGCCGTCACCAGGGCCGTCACCAGGGCCGTCACCGAGGGCGCCGGCCAGGCGGGCGCGACCACCGAACGCGGTCAGCTCCAGCAGCACCCCGACCCCGGTCACCACCGCACCCGCCCCGGTCACCAGGTCGCAGGCCGCCGCGGCGGTGCCCCCCGTGGCGAGCACGTCGTCCACCACGAACACCCGCGCGCCGGGGCGCACGGTGTCCGCGGGCAGTTCGAGCGTCGCGGTGCCGTACTCCAGGCGGTAGGTGCGCGACGCGGCCACCCGGGGCAGCTTGCCCGCCTTGCGGACCGGTACGACACCGGTGCCGGCCACCAGTGCCACCGCCGCGCCGAGCAGGAACCCGCGGGCCTCGATGCCGACCACCACGTCGGCGTCGCCGGTCAGCGCGGCCAGTTCGGTGGCCACCGCGGCGAACGCCTCGGCGTCCGCCAGCACCGGGGTGACGTCGCGGAACAGCACCCCCGGCTCGGGGTGGTCGGGCACGTCGACGATCAGGTCGACCACCCGCTGCGCCAGCCCGTCGGCGTCCCAGTCGAGCGCGGGGCGCACGGCGGTGGTCACCGGGCGCGCTTGCCGGTGGGGCGGGCCGCCTTGCCGCTCGGCCGGGCCGCACGGGTGGCGCCGCGGGGCTGGGGGCGGGTGTGCCGGGCCGGTACCCCGGCCGCGGCGGTCAGCGCCCGTTCCTTGCGCAGCTCCACCGCCAGCACCCCGTCGTCGGCGAGGTCGGGGTCGCCATCGGTCGCGGGCTCGTCGCCCGCGACGAGCGCGGCCGCCCGCTGCCGCCGGACCCGCACCCGCTCGGCCTGGTCGACGAACCGCCGGTCGCGCATCTTCAGGTCGACCAGCACCGGCGTGGCCAGCAGCAGTGACGACACCACGCCGGCCACGATGCCGACCATCTGCACCAGGGCGAGGTCGGCGAGGGTGCCCACGCCGAGCACGCCGACCCCGACCACGAGCAGGCCGGCCACCGGCAGCACCGCGATCAGCGAGGTGTTGATCGAGCGCATCAGGGTCTGGTTGAGCGCCAGGTTGGCGGCCTCGCCGTAGGTCCGGCGGGTCAGCCCGAGCAGACCCCGGGTGTTCTCCTTGACCTTGTCGAAGACCACCACGGTGTCGTAGAGGGAGAACCCGAGGATGGTCAGCAGCCCGATCACCGTGCCCGGCGTCACCTCGAAACCGATCAGCGAGTACACCCCGGCGGTGACCACGACGTCGTGCAGCAGCGCGACCAGTGCCGCCACCGCCATCGCCCGTTCGAAGTACAACGCCAGGAAGATCGTGACCAGCACCAGGAACACCAGCAGCGCGATGACCGCCTGGGTGGTGATCTGTCCGCCCCAGCTGCCGCTGACCGCGCTGTCGCTGATCGCCGAGGGCGCCGCGACGCCGTCCGGTCCGACCGGGGCGAACGCGTCGAACAGCGCCTGCTTGAGCGCCACCAGCTGGGCCGGGTCCAGCGCCTCGGACCGGATGACGATCGACGCCGCGTCCCCGGTGCCCACGCTCTGCACCACCGCGGGGTCGTCGCCGATGGTCTGCCGGTAGACGTCGCGGACCGCCTCGACATCCGCCGGGGCCGCCGTACCGGCCACCGGGAACTGCAGCTGGGTCCCGCCGGTGAAGTCGATGCCCAGGTTGAACCCGCGCAGCAGCATCGAACCGATGCAGATCAGCACGAGCGCACCGAACACCGCGTACCACATCCGGCGCCGCCCGACGATGTCGAACGCGCCGGTGCCGGTGTAGAGCCGGCTCATCAGGCCCGCGCGGGGCCGATCGGTCCGGGTGGTCTCGGCCGCCATGTCAGGCTCCCTTCGCTGCGCCTGCGGTGGCGGCGCGCTTGCGTTCGGCGCCGATCCGGGCGACCGAGCCCAGCCCGGACAGGGTCGGACTGCCGAAGACCCGGGAGTTGGCCGCCAGCGCGACCAGCGGGTGGGTCACCAGGAAGACCACGATCAGGTCGAGGACGGTGGACAGGCCCAGGGTGAAGGCGAAGCCCTTCACCTGGCCGACGGCGAGCACGTACAGCACGGCGGCGGCCAGGAAGCTGACCGCGTCGGCGGAGAGGATGGTCCGCCGCGCCCGCACCCAGC
>DASQMQ010000243.1:0-1500 GCA_035645455.1 Pseudonocardia sp. | reverse complement strand
ACCGGCACCCGAGCACGTCGACGAGCCCGGCACGCCGGGCCACGGCCACTGACCGCGGAAGGCGGACCCGCCATGAGCAGCACCACCAGCAGCGCGCCGACCACCGAGATCGACCTCGAGATCGGCGGCATGACCTGCGCGTCGTGCGCCAACCGCATCGAGCGCAAGCTGTCCAGGCTCGACGGCGTCACCGCGACCGTCAACTACGCGACCGAGAAGGCCCGGGTCAGCGTCCCGGCCGGGACCGACCCGGCGGTGCTCGTCGCGCAGGTCGAGGCGGCCGGCTACACCGCGCAGCTGCCCCGGCCCCCGGCGCCGACCGGCGGCGTCGCGGACCCCGCGGACCCGATCCGGGCGCTGCGCGACCGGCTGATCGTCAGCGCGGTGCTGGCCGTGCCGGTCGTGGCGATGGCGATGGTCCCGGCGCTGCAGTTCAGCTACTGGCAGTGGATCTCACTGACCCTGGCCGCGCCCGTGGTCACCTGGGGGGCGTGGCCGTTCCACCGCGCCGCGTGGACCAACCTGCGGCACGGCGCCGCCACCATGGACACGCTGGTGTCGATGGGGGTGCTGGCCGCGTTCGCGTGGTCGCTGTGGGCGCTGCTGTTCGGCACCGCGGGCGTGCCGGGCATGACCCACCCCTTCGAGCTGACCATCGCCCGGTCCGACGGCGCGGCGAACATCTACCTTGAGGTCGCCGCCGGGGTCACCACGTTCCTGGTGGCCGGCCGCTACGCCGAGGCCCGGGCGAAGCGCCGCTCCGGGGCCGCGCTGCGGGCCCTGCTCGACCTGGGCGCCAAGGACGTCGCGGTGCTGCGCGACGGCCGCGAGACCCGGGTCCCGATCGACCGGCTGGCGGTGGGCGACCGGTTCGTCGTGCGGCCCGGCGAGAAGATCGCCACCGACGGGGTGGTGACCGAGGGCGCCTCGGCGGTCGACGCCTCGATGCTCACCGGCGAGTCCGTGCCGGTGGAGGTCCGGCCCGGGGACGCCGTCGTCGGGGCGACGGTGAACGCCGGCGGCCGGCTCGTCGTGCGCGCCACCCGGATCGGCACCGACACCCGGCTGGCCCAGATGGCCACGCTGGTCGAGGCCGCCCAGAACGGCAAGGCCGAGGTGCAGCGCCTCGCCGACCGGGTCTCCGCGGTGTTCGTGCCGATCGTCATCGCGCTGGCCGCGGCCACCCTGGCGTTCTGGCTCGGCGCCGGCGGCGGGGCCGCGGCGGCGTTCACCGCAGCCGTCGCGGTGCTCATCGTCGCCTGCCCGTGCGCGCTCGGCCTGGCCACGCCGACCGCCCTGCTGGTCGGCACCGGTCGCGGCGCCCAGCTGGGCATCCTGATCAAGGGCCCGGAGGTGCTCGAGTCCACCCGCCGGGTCGACACCGTCGTGCTCGACAAGACCGGCACCGTCACCACCGGCCGGATGAGCCTGGTCGGGGTGCACGCCGCCGACGGCGTCGACGAGGCCGAGGTCCTGCGGCTGGCCGGGGCGCTGGAGAGC
>DASQMQ010000242.1:0-11043 GCA_035645455.1 Pseudonocardia sp. | reverse complement strand
GCACGACCCGCGGGCGCCGCGCAGGACCCGGTCCTAGGGTCGACCGGTGACGTCCGGAACCGTGTTGCTGCTGCTCGGGGCCGGGCTCGCGGCCGGGTTGTCCGGGTCGATGGCCGGGCTGGCGTCACTGTTCTCCTACCCGGCGCTGCTCGCGGTGGGCCTGCCGCCCACCGCCGCGAACGTCACCAACACCGTCGCGCTGGCCTTCAGCACCGCCGGGGCCGCCGCGGGTTCCCGACCCGAACTGGCCGGCCAGGGCGTCACCGTGCGCCGGCTCGCGCTGATCTCCATCCCCGGCGGCGCCGCCGGGGCCGGGCTGTTGCTACTCACCCCGCCCGGGACGTTCGAGCTGATCGTGCCGGTCCTGGTGGCCGCGGCGTCGGCCGTGCTGCTGGCCCAGCCGTGGATCCGCCGCGCCGCCGACCGCCGGCGGGATCGCCCGGCCCGCCGGCCGCGTCCGGCGTCCGCGCTCCCCGACCCGGACGGGGCCGCACCCGACGACACGCGCCAGGACGTCGGTGCCGCCGGCCGGAGCACGGCCACCACAGCGGCCACCACCACGGCGGCGACCACCAGAGCGGCGACCGCTGTCCAGGACCGGGGTTGGCCCGGACGGGGCGTGCTGGTCGGGGTGTTCGTGGTGTCGGTGTACGGCGGCTACTTCGGCGCCGCGGCCGGCGTGCTGATGCTGGCCCTGGTCCTGGTCGGGCTGCCGGTCTCGCTGCTGCAGGGCAACGCGCTCAAGACGGTGCTGCTCGGGCTGGCCAACGTGATCGCCGCGATCGGGTTCGCGGTGTTCGGGCCGGTCGCCTGGTGGGCCGTGCCGCCGATGGCGGTCGGACTGCTGGTCGGCGCCTGGTGCGGGCCCTGGGTGGCCCGCCGGCTCCCGCCCACCGCGCTGCGCACCGGGATCGCCCTGGCCGGGCTCGGCCTGGCGGTCTCGCTCGCCCTGCAGTCCTGGACCTGACCGGTCCGCTTCCGGCCGGTCAGGGTCGTCCGGACCGGGCCCGGTCCGGCCCGGCGACGGCCCGCCGCACCCCGCGGCCGGCCCAGGAGATCACCGCCTCCAGCGGCCCCCGCCGGCGCAGCACCGCGAACACCGCCCCGACCACCACCGCGGCCAGCACGTGCCCCGCCCACAGCCGCACGTCGGCGGCACCGCCCTCCCGCGTGCCGGGTTCCACGGAAAGGGCCACCACGTGCGCGGTGTAGAGGGTCAGCGGGATCGCCCCGGCGGCGGCCGGGACCCACACCACCGCCCGCGACGCCCGCGCCACCAGCAGCGCCACCCCGAGCACGGCCAGCGCGGTACCGGTGGTGTGCGCCAGGTCCAGCGGCGCCCCGGAGTGCGGCGAGTCGATCGCCAGCCACCACCAGGTGCCGGTCGGGGTGGTGCCGTACCGCCGCTGGTCGAGGGCCGCGCCCAGCGCCGCCGCGCCCCCGCCGGGGCCGAGCAGCAGCGCCGACGCCGTCGCGGCCGCCGCGGCCAGCCCGGCCCCGCCCACCACCAGGCCGACCGCCACCGCCGTCCGCCGCAGGTCCAGCCGGCCCACCGCCATGCCGGCCAGCAGGTAGGTCGTCCAGGTCAGCACCGGGTAGTAGCCGGTCAGCGCGAGCGTGCCCAGCAGCGCGCCCGGGTCGGCCAGCGCCGCCAGGTCCGGCTGGCGCCCCGGTCCCCGTGGCCCGCCGGCGCGCAGCACCATCGACAGCACCGGCGCCAGCGCGCCGGCCACGACCGCACCGGCGCCGAGCACCGCGGCCGGCAGCCGCAGCAGCGGGGTCGCCACCGCGAACAGCAGCCCGTAGTAGGGCAGGATGACCGCCACCGGGGAGTCCAGGCCGACCAGCCACAGCCCGATCAGCGCCACCAGCAGCCCGCGGACCAGCAGCGAGACCGCCGTCGCCAGGTGCGTGCGGCCGTCCACCGGGCGCCGCGGCCCGCCGGTCCCCAACGCGATCCCCACCCCGGCGAGCACCGCGAACAGCGCCGACGCCCGCCCGTCGGCCACCAGACCGGTCACCGTCAGCGCGCCGGTGCCCTCGTCCCGCAGCGGCAGGATGTGCGTGGCGAACATGCCGACCAGCGCCAGCCCGCGCGCGGCGTCCACGCCCACGATCCGACCCTCGCGGGAGGTCGGCAGCGCCGCCGCCCCCGGCTCGACCAGCTGGTGGCGCCCGCTCACCGGCCCCGGCCCGCGGTGACCGGGCCGTCCGGCCGCGCCCCCGCCCGGTGCAGCCAGTCCTCCAGGGCGCGCTGCGCCACCGCCAGCGGCGGGCGCCGGGCCGGGTCGTTGTCCATCGAGGCCCGCAGCAGCGCCAGGTGCGCCGACCGCGTGGGCAGCCGGCTGAGCGGCGCCCCGACCGCCGCGGCGCGCAGCCCGGACACCGCATCGGGGTGCGATCCGCGCGGCGGCTGCCCGGTCAGCGCGTAGGACACGGTCGCGGCCAGCTGCCAGGCGTCCGACGCGGGGGTGGCCCGCTCCCCGCAGGCGACCTCCGGGGCCAGGAAGTCCGGGGTGCCCAGCACGAACCCGGCCTGGGTCAGCGTGGCGTCCCCGGTCCGTCGGGCGATCCCGAAGTCGATCAGGTGCGCCAGCCCGGCCGAGTCGACCACCACGTTGCCCGGTTTCACGTCGCGGTGCATCACCCCGCGGGCGTGCGCGGCGTCCAGCGCCCCGGCCACCCCCGCCCACACCCGCGCCGCGGACAGGTCGTCGAGCAGCCCGCGGGCCCGGACCAGCTCGGCCAGCGACATCCCGTCGACGAACTCCATCACCAGCACCATGCCGTCCAGCTCGGACAGCCCCGGGTCGCTGCGCGCGGGCAGCATGTCGTGGATCCGCACGCAGTTCGGGTGCCGCACCGCGGCCAGCGCCCGCGCCTCGCGGGCGATCCGCTCCTCGGTCTCCGGGTCCGGCGCGTGCGCCGCCTTGAGCGCCACCTGGTGCCCGAGCCGGGCGTCGTGGGCCAGCCAGACCCGGCCGAACCCGCCCGAACCGAGCCGGCGGACCAGCCGGAACCGCGGCGACCCCGGTGACCCGCCGGCCGCCGCGAACGGCGGGCCCGGAGCCACCAGGGTGGGCGGGTTCGGCGCCCGGCCGGTCGGCCGGGCACCCGCGGCCCCGGCCGGGGTCCCGGACGGCACCACGACCGGCGGATCCGGCGTGCGGGAGGCGAACCGCTCGGCCAGCCGGTCGGCCAGCCCCGGCTGCCGCGGCGCACCCGGCCGCGCCGCCTGGTCGCGCCGCTGCAGGCCCTGGCCCTGGCCCTGTCCCTGCTGCTGGCCCTGCTGCGCGCCGGGCGGGGACGGTCGCACCGTGGGCCGCCGGGCCACGGCCGCAGCCCGCGGGTCGGGTCGGGCCGCCCGCTCGGTGGACCGGCGCACCACCTCCCGCGAGGGCACTCCGACGACCAGCACCACGAAGATCCCGATCACCGAGCCGACCGCGACACCCAACCAGAGGTGGCCCGACGAGCCGGCCGGGGTCCGCGCGGTGAGCAGCACGAGCGACAGCAGCGGCAGCCAGAAGAACTTCGACGGCCAGGCCGGACCACGGCGCAACGCCAGCCGGGCCTGCGCGGCCACCAGCATCGCCGCGACCAGCGGGACGCCCACCAGCAGCACCACGCCCAGGCCGAGCTGCACCGGTCCACCGCCGAACGCCTCGGCCACGGTGTACCCGCCCAGGTACTCCGCCTGGGTGCCGGACAGGCAGGTCTGCTCACCGAGCTGGGCCAGCCCGGCCGAGCTCGCCCCGGTCACCTCACCGGTCGCGGCGGCCGCGGCGAAGACCTGCCCGGTGGCGGTGAACACCAGCAGCGGCACCAGACCCGCGCTGACCACGCCGACCCCGACCAGGAACAGCCCCTCGGCGAACCCGTAGCCCGAGCCGATCCGGCGGCGCACCACCGCCACCGCCACCGCGCCCGCCGTGGGCGCCAGCCCGACCAGCACCCCGAACGCCGACACCGCCCACGGCCAACCGCCGGGGCACAGCTCCGGCGCGACCGCGGCGCGCAGCATCTCGATCAACCCGGCGATGAGCGCGGTCAGCCGGTCCACGCCGTGCTCCCCCCACCCGATCGGCCACGGCCGGACGGGTCGCGGTCTGCTCCCACTATGGCATCACCCGGGCGCGAGGGTGGTGAGGCCGTCCTGGGCCCCCCGGAGCTGGGCCAGGTCGGCGTACCCGGCCAGGGCGAGGGTGAGGTCCAGCTCGGCCAGCACGCTGCGCAGCACGTGGGTCACCCCGTCCTGGCCACCCAACGCCAGCCCGTAGGCGTAGGGCCGGCCGAGCAGCACCGCGTCCGCACCCAGGGCCAGCGCCACCGCCGCGTCCGCGCCGGTGCGCACCCCGGAGTCGAACAGCACCGGCGCCCGCCCGCCGACGGCCGCGACCACCCCCGGCAGCGCGCCCAGCGACCCCACCGCCCGGTCCACCTGGCGCCCGCCGTGGTTGGACACCACGATGCCGTCCATCCCGGCCTCCAGCGCCCGCACCGCGTCCGCGGGGTGCTGCACGCCCTTGACCAGGATCGGGCCGTCCCAGTGCCGGCGGATCAGGTCCAGCCGCTCCCAGCGCAGCGCGGTACCGGTGAACATCGGCACCCACCGCCCCACCGCGGCCATCAGGTCCTCCTCCGGCGGCGTGGCCAGCCCGGCCCGGAACGCCGGGTCGGAGAACGGCACCGCGGTACCCACCCCGCGCAGGAACGGCAGGTAGGACGCGTCCAGGTCGCGCGGGCGCCAGCCCAGCGTCCAGGTGTCCAGGGTGAGCACCAGCGCGCTGAACCCGGCCGCCGCGGCCCGCTCCAGCAGGCTGACCGTGACCGCGTCCTCGGTCGGCCAGTACAGCTGGAACCAGCGCGGCCCGTCCCCGGACGCCTCGGCGACCTCCTCGATGCTGTGCGAGGACGCCGTGGACAGCACCATCGGCAGCCCCAGCCCGGCCGCCGCCCGCGCCACCCCCGGCTCGGCGTCCGCGTGCAGGATCGACAGCACCCCGATCGGGGCGAGCAGCAGCGGCGCCGGCATCGCCGTGCCCAGCACCGTGGTCGACCAGTCCCGCGCCGTGGTGTCCCGCAGCATCCGCGGGACCAACCCGTACCGGTCGAACGCGGCCCGGTTGGCCCGCATCGTCGCCCCCTGCCCGGCGCCCCCGGCCACGTAGCCGAACGGGCCGGGATCGAGCACGGCCCGGGCCGCCTCCTCCAGCTGCGCCGGATCGGTGGGCAGGGCCGGGGTCTGCCCGGCCAGGCCGCGGAGGTAGATCTCGGCGCCGTAGCCGGAGAACGGGACGGTCATGACCGACAGCACACCACAGCCGCACCGCCGGCCGCCCGGGCCCGGCGGAATGCCCGGCAGCCCACCCGGCGTTGCCCCGTCATGGGCCTCACCTTCGCCGACGGGCCGCTGTCCCCGCGCCCGCCGAAGACCGTCAACTACGACATCACCGGTCCGGCGCACAAGCTGCTGGTGCACCCCTTCCCGCGCCGGGTCCGCGCCGAGTTCGCCGGCCGCACCGTGCTCGACACCAGCCGCGGGGTGCTGCTGCACGAGAGCGCCCTGCCGCCGCGGCTCTACGTGCCCGAGGAGGACCTCGACGCCACCGCGTTCGAGCCCTCGGACCACACCACGCACTGCCCGTTCAAGGGCGATGCCCGCTACCGCTCGCTGCGGGTCGGCGACCGCACGGTGCCCGACGCCCTGTGGGACTACCCGGACCCGATCCCCACCGCCCCCTGGCTGGCCGGCTTCGCCTCGCTGTACTGGGCGGCCGCCGACGCCTGGTACGACGAGGACGAGCGGGTGCTCGGGCTCACCGACCCCTTCCACCGCGTCGACATCCGCCGCACGTCCCGCCACGTGCGGGTGCTCGCCGGCGACCGGGTCGTCGCCGAATCGCGCAGCGCGCTGCTGCTGTCCGAGACCGGGTTGCCCAACCGCTACTACCTGTCCCCGGACGACGTCGCGGCCCCGCTCAAGCCCACCACCACCCGCACCTCCTGCCCGTACAAGGGCGAGGCGAGCTACTGGACGGTGCAGCTGCCCGACGGCCGCGAGCTCACCGACGCCGCCTGGGGCTACGAGGCCCCGGTCCCCGAGTCGGCCCAGATCGTCGGACGGGTGTGCTTGCTGCACGACGACCTGCGCACCCTGGTCGACGGCGAGCCGGCCTGACCCACCCTCAGTCGTCGTCGACGAGCAGGGCCTCCAGGGCGGGCAGGGCGGCGTGCAGCCGGCGGCGCTGCTCGGGGGTGAGCCGGGCCAGCCGGCGCGCCACCAGCGCGTTGCGGGTGTTGCGGACCTCGTCCAGGCGCTGCGCACCGCGCTCGGACAGCACGATCCGCACCCCCCGCGCGTCGTGCGGATCGGGCGTGCGGATCACCAGACCCTGCTCGTCCAGCGCGGACAGCACCCGGCTCATCGTCGGTGCGGTCACCGCCTCCCGCCTGGCCAGCTCCGAGAGCCGCAGCGGACCGTGCTGCTCCACCGTGACCAGCGCCGACAGCTGCAGCGGCGGCGTGGCCTCGTGCCCGTCGATGCGGATGCGCCGGTTCAGCCGGCCCACCGCCAACCGGAGCCGGGCGGCCAGGTCGCCGACGTCGCCGCCGTCCGGCTCGGCGACGCGTTCGGGGGGCCCGTCCGCGGCGGCCCGCGCGGCGGCACCGCTCGCCGGGGCGCCCGTGTCGGCGGTCATCGGCCCATCGTGCCAGTCCCGGGTCGCGACCCGGTCACAGCAGGCGCACCGCTACACCTTGCGCAACCGGATCCCGGTGACGTTGTGCGCCGGGCCCTTGCGCAGCACCAGGCTCGCCCGCCCGCGGGTGGGCTCGATGTTGCGCTCCAGGTTCGGCCCGTTGATCTCCGCCCAGATCGTCTCCGCCCGGGCCACCGCCGCCGCCTCGTCCAGCGCGGCGTAGCGGCGGAAGTAGGACTCCGGGTCGCGGAACGCGGTCTCCCGCAGCCGCAGGAACCGCTCGACGTACCAGCGCCGGATGTCCTCGGTCGCCGCGTCCACGTAGACCGAGAAGTCGATGAAGTCGCTGACCGCCAGCGCCGACCCGCTCGGCGCGGGCTGCAGCACGTTCAGCCCCTCCACCAGCAGGATGTCCGGGCGGTGCAGGGTCGACCGCGCGCCGGGCACGATGTCGTAGACCAGGTGCGAGTACACCGGCGCGCTGACCTCGGCCCGGCCAGCCTTGATGTCGGTGACGAACCGCAGCAGCGCGCGCCGGTCGTAGGACTCCGGGAACCCCTTGCGGCCCATCAGGCCGCGCCGCTCCAGCTCCGCGTTCGGGTGCAGGAAGCCGTCGGTGGTCACCAGGTCCACCCGCGGGTGCTGCGGCCAGCGCGCCAGCAGCAGCTTCAGCAGCCGCGCCGTGGTCGACTTGCCCACCGACACCGACCCGGCCACCCCGATCACGAACGGGGTCCGCGCGGTGTTCGCCCCCAGGAACGTCCGGTACGCCCGGTAGAGCCGCCCGCCCTCCTGCACGTGCAGGGTGAGCAGCCGCGACAGCGGCAGGTACACCTCGCGCACCTCGTCCAGGTCGAGCTCGTCGCCCAGGCTGCGCACCCGGTCGAGCTCCGCGCCGGTCAGCGGCAGCGGGGTGCTCTCCCCCAGCCGCGCCCAGGACGCCCGGTCGAAGTCGACGAACGGCGAGGACGGCCCGCGCAGCCCGTCGCGGGCCACGCGCACGCCGCTGCGACCGGTCACGCGAGCACGCTAGATCGCGACCCGCCGGTACGCCGTCGGAGGTGACGCGTCGCTCACCCGCCGTCCGGGCGGTGCCGCACCCGCGCGAGCGCCCCCGACCACGCCGTACACTGCGATCTCCGCCTGACGAGGAGCAACCGTGCCGACCGCACGTCCCGACGAGCCGGGTCGAAGTCCGTCCGCGGCCCCCGGCCGCGACCCCCGACCCCCCGGCGCCGCGCAGCCCGCCGCGCACCCGGCCGAACCGGCATGACCGTCCTGTTCTCCCTGCTCGGGCTGCTCGCCGTGGTCGCGCTGACCATCGGCACGGCCATCTCGGTCGCCTCCGAGTTCGCCCTCACCGCGCTGGAGCGCAGCCAGGTCGACGCCCAGGTCGCCGAGCGCGACGACCGCCGCGCCCGCGCCGTCCAGCGCGCCCACCGCAGCCTGTCCTTCCAGCTGTCCGGCAGCCAGCTCGGCATCACCATCACCACGCTGGCCACCGGCTACATCGCCGAACCGGCCATCGCCGACCTGCTCCAGCCCGGACTGGAGTTCGTCGGCCTGCCCGAGGGGGTCGCCGGCGGCACCGCCACGGTGCTGTCCCTGCTGCTGGCCACCACGCTGTCGATGGTGTTCGGCGAGCTGGTGCCGAAGAACCTGGCCATCGCCGACCCGATCCGCACCGCCCGCGCCGTCGTCCCGCTGCAGAGCGCGTTCGCCCGGGCCTTCCGCTGGCTGATCGCCGCGCTGAACGCCTCGGCCAACACCATCGTGCGCCGGCTGGGCGTCGAACCCGCCGAGGAGCTCCGCTCGGCCCGCTCCCCGAGCGAGCTGGGCTCGCTGGTGCGCACCAGCGCCCAGCACGGCACCCTGGACGCCGGCACCGCCACCCTGCTGGACCGCTCGCTGCGGTTCACTGACCGGGTCGCCGAGGACCTGATGACACCCCGGGTGCGGGTGGAGTCCCTGGACGCCGAGGCCACCATCGCCGACCTGGTCGCGCTGTCCCGGCGCACCGGGTTCTCCCGGTTCCCGGTGCACGACCGCGACCCCGACGCGGTGCTCGGCGTGGTGCACGTCAAGCAGGCCTTCGGGGTGCCGGCCGCCGAGCGCGACCGGGTCCCGGTCCGCGAGCACGTCCAGCCGGTGCCCACCGTGCCCGAGTCCCTCGACGGCGACGCCCTGCTCACCCGGCTGCGCGAGTCCGGGCTGCAGGTCGCGGTGGTCGTCGACGAGTACGGCGGCACCGCCGGCCTGGTCACCCTGGAGGACCTGGTCGAGGAGATCGTCGGCGACGTCCGCGACGAGCACGACCGCGCCGAGCAGGCCAGGGTGCGCCGGCTCGGCCGCGACAGCTGGCTGGTGTCCGGGCTGCTGCGCTCCGACGAGGTCCTCGACGCCACCGGGTTCCACGTCCCCGACGGCACCTACGAGACCCTGGCCGGGCTGGTGCTGGCCCGGCTGGGCCGCATCCCCGACGTCGGCGACGGCCTCACCGTGGACGGCTGGCGGCTCACCGTGATGCGCCGCGACCGCAACCGGGTCGCCGAACTGCGCGTCGCGCGCCCCGACACCCAACCGGACCCGGCCGACCCGACCCGCGGCGCCGCCCCGGCGCCGCGGCGCGACCGCGAGGAGGCCGGCCGTGGGCGGTGACCTGATCGCCCTGCTGGCCGCGATCGGCCTGCTGGGCGCCAACGCGTTCTTCGTCGGCGCCGAGTTCGCGCTGATCTCCGCTCGGCGCGACCGGCTGGAGGCCCTGGCCGACGCCGGCAGCGCCGGCGCCCGCACCGCGCTGCGGGCCAGCGCGGACCTGTCCCGGATGCTCGCCGCGTCGCAGCTGGGCATCACGATCTGCTCGCTGCTGCTCGGCCGGCTCGGCGAGCCCGCGGTCGCGCACCTCATCGAGCGCCCGCTGGAGTGGGCCGGGCTGCCCGAGGCGGTGCTGCACCCGCTGGCCTTCGCGATCTCGCTGGCCATCGTGGTCGTCGCGCACATCCTGCTGGGCGAGATGGTGCCCAAGAACATCGCCATCGCCGGCCCGGAGCGCACCGCGATCTGGCTGGTGCCCCCCTTCCTGGTGTTCACCACCGTCATGCGGCCGCTGATCGAGCTGTTCAACGTGATGGCCAACGGGGTGCTGCGGCTGCTCGGCGTGGAGCCGCGCGACGAGCTGGAGACCTCCTTCACCCCCGGTGAGCTGGCCGACCTGATCGCCGAGTCCGGCCGCGAGGGCCTGCTCGACGACGAGGAGTCCAGCCGGCTCACCCGCACGCTGCGCTCGGTGGAGGCCACCGTGGCCGACGTCGTCGTACCGCTGGACGAGCTGGTCACCCTGCCCGCCCGGCCCACCGTGCGCGACGTCGGCGAGGCCGTCGCCCGAACCGGGTTCTCCCGGTTCCCGCTGCGCGACGGGGGCGCCGCCAGCCAGACGCTCGCCGGGTACCTGCACGTCAAGGACGTCCTGGACCTGCTCGACGACGTCGAGGAGACCGAACCGGTGCCCGCCGAGCGGGTCCGCGGCCTGCCCGAGGTGCCCACCCTGGCCCGCCTGGAGGAGGCCCTCGCCGTGCTCCGCCGCTCCCGGGCGCACCTCGGGCGGGTGGTCGACCCGCACGGCCGCACCGTCGGCCTGGTCGCCATGGAGGACCTGGTCGAGCACTACGTGGGCGAGGTCCGCGACGCCACCCACGCCGGCCCCGATCCGGTCCCCCGCACCCCGGGACCGCGCACCGCTTGACCTGAAGCCGGGTCGAGGTCGCACGATCCGGGTATGACCATCTTCAGCAACGCCGAGCTGGCCTACCTGCACGAGCAGCGGCTGGCCCGGTTGGCCACCATCGGTCCGGACGGCGCCCCCCAGGTCCGCCCGGTCGGCTTCCGGGTCGACCCGCGCACCGGTGCCGTCGACATCGCCGGCCGGGACAACCCGGCCACCCAGAAGTGGCGCAACATCGCCCGCGACGGGCGGGTGTCGCTGGTCGTCGACGACGTCGTCCCGGACCCCTGGCAACCCCGTGCGCTGGAGATCCGCGGGACCGCCGAACTGCTGCCCGACGAGCTGCCCGACGTCGCCTTCCCCGGCGCCGCCCCCGGGGTGATCCGGATCCACCCGCGGCGCATCCTGGCCTTCGGCATCGAGGCCGGCGCTCCGCCGGCGCGCACCGTGCCCGCCCCGGCCGGCCCCGCCTGAGCGGGGTCCTCCGGACCGGGGGCCTACCGTAGGTGCGTGGAGGTGCTCGACGAGATCGGCTGGCGGGCCCGCGCGGCGGCGCACCGCGCCCGCGTCGAGCGGTGGACCGGCCCGCACCGGGCGCGGCGGCAGCGTCGCGAGCCGCAC
>DASQMQ010000241.1:0-4729 GCA_035645455.1 Pseudonocardia sp. | reverse complement strand
GGGTCATCGGGTCGCCGGGGATGAACATGGTCACCGCCACCTTCGAGGTGGACGACGACGGCGCGGCCGCGGTCGTCTTCGGACCGCACCGCCTCGACGTGCCGGCCGGGGTGCTGCACCGCCGCCCGGCGCTGCGCGGCTACGCGGGGCGGCGGGTCGCGGTCGGCATCCGGCCCGAGGACATGGAGGACGCCGAGGTCGCCGGCGCCGCCCCCGGCACCACCCTCGGCTCGGTCGCGGACCTGGTCGAGGCGATGGGAGCGGACGTGATGGTGCACTTCCCGGTCGACGCCGAGCCGGTGCGCACCGAGGACCGGGAGACCCTCGAGCGGGAGTCGGGCGGGGTGGGGGAGCCGGCCCGGGGCACGGTGCTGGTCGGCCGGTTCAGCCCGCGCACCCGGGTGTTCGAGGGCCAGCCCATGACGGTCCGGGTCGACGTGGAGGGGCTGCACTTCTTCGACCTCGACACCGGGCGCTCGATCCGGCGCTGAGGGCGGTCCGGGAGACCGGGCCACGAGGACGGGGACAGGGGCACGGGGACAGGGCACGGGGTCGGCACCGCGGCAGGTGGTGCGGCGCAGGTTGCGACGAGGAGGTTGGCGATGCGCGTCCGCAGGTTCGTCCCGCTCACCGCAGTGGCAGTCGTGCTGGCCGGCTGCGCCACCGGGACCGCTCCGCGGCCCGCCCCGCCCGGCGCCCAGGTCGACCTCAGCGGGCAGACCATCGAGGTGGCCGCGGTCTGGGCGGACGACGAGCAGGCCTCCTTCGAGCGGGTCCTGGACGTGTTCGCCCAGCGGACCGGGGCCACCGTCAGCTACGTCTCGGCGGGCGACGAGCTGCCGACCGTGCTGTCCACCCGGCTGGCCGGCGGCGCCCCGCCGGACGTCGCGCTGGTGCCGCAGCCCGCGCTGGTGCGGGCGATGGCCGCGGACGGCTCGCTGGTGCCGCTGGCCGCGTCCACCGAGGCGCTGATCGACGAGCAGTTCGCCGCGGAGTGGAAGGACTTCGGGACGGTGGACGGGCGGCTCTACGGCTTCGTGTTCAAGGCCGCCAACAAGTCCCTGGTCTGGTACGACGCCGACGAGCTCGGCCCGGACTTCCGCCCGCCGGCCAGCTGGGACGCGTTCGTCGACCTGCTGCGCACCCGCTCCGACGTCGGCGACACCCCGCTGTCGGTCGGCGGCGCGGACGGGTGGGTGCTCACCGACTGGTTCGAGAACGTCTACCTGCAGACCGCGGGCGCCGAGATGTACGACCGGCTGGCCGCGCACGAGATCCCGTGGACCGATCCGTCGGTGCGCACCGCCCTGCAGACCCTCGGTCGCGCCTTCCAGCCCGAGTACCTGCCCGGCGGGCGGGCGAGCGCGCTGCAGACCGAGTTCACCGAATCGGTGGTGCACGTCTTCGGCGACGACCCGCGGGCCTCGATCGTGTTCGAGGGCGACTTCGTGGCCGGGGTGATCGTTGAGAACACCTCGGCCACGGTCGGCGAGGACGCCCGGTTCTTCCCGTTCCCGCCGGTCGGCCCGGCGTCCTCGGTGATCAGCGGCGGGGACACCGTGGTGGCGCTGACCGACGAGCCGGGCACCGCCGCCCTGGTCGAGTACCTGGCCTCGGCCGAGGCCGCGGCGGTGTGGGCCGCCGAGGGCGGGTTCGTCTCGCCCAACCGGCAGGTCGCGATGGACGACTACCCCGACGACACCACCCGGCAGATCGCGGAGGACCTGGTGAACGCCGAGAACGTGCGGTTCGACATGTCGGACCTGATGCCGACCCGGTTGGGCGGCACCCGCGGGGACGGGTTCTGGCGGGCGATGCAGGACTACCTGGCCGACCCGGACCGGGTGGACGCGATCCTGGTCGACCTCGAGGCCGAGGCCACCGTCGCCTACGGGGGACGCTGACCGTGCCGGCCACCCCGCCCGCCCCGCCCGCCCCCGGCGACGGCCGCCGCACCGGCGTGCTGTCCGGCGGCAGCCCCCGGCTGGCGCTGCTGTTCCTGGCCCCGGCGCTGCTGCTGCTGGTGGTGTTCCTGGTCTACCCGATCGCGTACTCGGTGGTGCGCAGCCTGTTCGACGCCCGCGGCGGCGAGTTCGTCGGGCTGGGCAACTACGCCACCGCCTTCACCGACGACCGGACCCTGGTCGCGCTGCGCAACACGGTGATCTGGGTGGTGGTCGCACCCGCCCTGGTCACCTCCATCGGCCTGGTGCTGGCCGTGCTCACCGAGCGGATCCGGTGGGCCGCGGCGTTCCGGCTGGTGATGTTCATGCCGCTGGCCATCTCGCTGGTCGCCTCCGGGATCATCTTCCGGCTGGTCTACGACGAGGACCCGGACCGCGGGCTGGCCAACGCCGTGGTGGTGTCGGTGCACGACCTGTTCGCCGAGGCCGCGCCGTACCCGGGGGCGCGCCCGCGCGAGGGCGGCGGGCTGGCCGCGGCCGCGGACGGGTCGCTGGTGAGCACCGACCCGGTCGGCCCGGACGCCGTCCTCGCCCTGCCGGTCACCGGCTACCCGCCCGACGGGCTGCCCGCGGGGGCGGCCCCGGCCGCGCCGGCCGAGCCCGGCCCGGGGGTGCGCGGCCTGGTCTGGCTCGACGTCGGCGGGGCCGTCGACCGGCCCGGCGAGCTGGACGCGGGGGAGCGCGGCATGCCCGGCGTCGGGGTGGAGGTGCTGGCCGGCGGGCAGCTGGTGGCCACCGCGACCACCGGCGACGACGGCCGGTTCACCGTGCCCGACCTGGCGCCCGGTCCCTACACCGTGCGGCTCGCCGCGGCCGCGTTCGCCGAGCCGTTCCGCGGGCTGACCTGGCTGGGCCCGGCGCTGGTCACCCCGGTCGTGATCGCCGCCTGGCTGTGGATCATGTCGGGGTTCGCGCTGACGTTGATCGCCGCCGGGCTGGCCGCGATCCCGCGCGACGCGATGGAGGCGGCCCGGGTCGACGGGGCGACCGAGTGGCAGGTGTTCCGCCGGATCACCGTGCCGCTGCTGTCCCCGGTGCTGGTCGTCGTGCTGGTCACGCTGGTGATCAACGTGCTGAAGGTGTTCGACCTGGTGTTCGTGATCGCGCCGGGCTCGGTGCAGGAGGAGGCCAACGTGCTGGCGCTGCAGATGTGGCAGGTGTCGTTCGGGCCCGGCGGCGGGGACCAGGGCCTGGGCAGCGCACTGGCGGTGCTGCTGTTCCTGCTGATCGTGCCGGCGATGGTGTTCAACGTCCGGCGGTTCACCGGGGAGCAGCGGCGATGACCTCGCTGATCGGCGCGCCCCCCCGGTCGGCCCCGGTTCAGCCGGCGCCCGCCGAGCCGCTGCGGCGCTCCTCGGCCGCCCGGCTGGTGGCCCGGCTGGGCGGCAGGGTCGTGCGCACCGCGCTCGTCGTCGTCGCGCTGTTCTGGATGCTGCCGGTGCTGGGGCTGCTGGTGGCCTCGCTCCGCCCGGAGAGCGACAACGCCGCGACCGGCTGGTGGACGGTGTTCACCGGGCTGTTCACCGCGCCCGCGCAGCTGACCCTGTCCAACTACGCGGACCTGCTGGCCGACGGCGCGATGCTGGGCTCGCTGTGGAACACGGTGCTGATCGCCGTGCCGTCCACGGTGCTGGTGGTGGTGATCGGCTCGCTGGCCGCGTACGCGCTGGCCTGGATCGAGTTCCCCGGCCGGGACCTGGTGCTGGTGGCGGTGGTCGGGCTGCTGGTGGTGCCGATCCAGGTGGCGCTGATCCCGGTGGCCCGGCTGCTCGGCGCGGTGGGGCTGTACGGCTCGATCACCGGCGTGGTGCTGTTCCACGTCGCGTTCGGGCTGCCGTTCGCGGTGTTCCTGCTGCGCAACTTCTTCGTCGGGATCCCGCGCGACCTGCTGGAGGCGGCCCGGATGGACGGCGGCCGGGAACTGATGATCTTCTGGCGGCTGGTGCTGCCGATCGCCCTGCCGGCGATCGCCTCGCTGGCCATCTTCCAGTTCCTCTGGGTGTGGAACGACCTGCTGGTCGCGCTGGTGTTCGCCGACGACAGCGCGGCGCCGATCACGGTGGCGCTGCGCGGCCAGCTGCGCCAGTTCGGCAGCAACGTCGACGTGCTCGCGACGGGAGCGTTCGTGTCGATGCTGGTCCCGCTGGCGGTCTTCTTCTCCTTCCAGCGCTACTTCGTGCAGGGCGTGCTCGCGGGGTCGGGCCGGTGAGCGCCCGGGTGAAGCGGGCTGCGCGACGGCCCGCGGTGGGGGACGCGGCCCGCCGCGGGGTGCCCTCCGCCGCCGAGCTGGCCGCCGAGGTGCTCGGCCGGACCTGGCCGGAGATGACCTGCCCCGATCCGTCCTGGCGGGGCCGGGCCGCCGACGAGGCGGTGCTGCTCGTCGAGGTGTGCCGGTGGCTCGAGGGGTGCCGCCGGCGCACCGGCCCGGTGCGGGAGGTGCCGTCGGCCGTCGTCGACCTGTTCGCCGACCTGGCCCGGCGCGGGGCGGGGCTGCGGTCGGTGCGGCGGTTCGTGCGGACCGTGGTGGTGCACGCGCACGCCGAGCTGGCCGACCGCGGGTGCGGCGGCGACTCGGCGGACGTGGACGCGGAGACGCTCGTCGGGTTGCTGGAGCAGTGCTACCGGGACCGGTCCGACGAACGGCCCGGCCCGGACCCGACCGCGGCCGGGTCGCCGGGGTGCGGATCGCCCGACTCCGCCGGTGGCGATCATCTGACGCCAGGTCCCGCCATGGCCTTCCTCGTGGTCGTGCTCGCCGAGCCGAC
>DASQMQ010000240.1:0-7446 GCA_035645455.1 Pseudonocardia sp. | reverse complement strand
CCGCGGTCGCTGGGGTCGCCGTGGTTGCCGTGATCGTCGGCATCGTCGTGGTCACCGCCGCCTCCTTCGCGGGTCGGGTGGTCGGCCGGATCCGGGCGGGCCCACCCGCGTCCGCGCTGTGGTCCGCGCTGTCGTCGGCGCTGTCGTCGGCATCTCAGTCGGCCACCCGGACCAGGTCCCACACGCCGGGCCCGGCGCGCATCCGCAGCACGAACTCGCGGGCCGGGGCCTGCGGCTCGCCCGCCGACCGGGCCACCACCCGCCAGCAGCGCAGCCGGTCGCCGCCGACCGGCATCGGCGACGGGAACGGCCACGGCGACTCCTCGATCCACCGCTCCCGCACGTCGGTGACCAGGAACCGGTGACCCTTGCGGATCGGCCTGCGCTGGAACTCCACCGGCTCGCCGTCCTGCCAGCGGACCTGGATCGGGGTCGGGTTGCGGGAACCGAACACGCGCCCGAACGGGCTCACGTCCCGACCTCCGCCGAGGCCGTCCCCGCAGCTGAGAAGTCGCTCACCTGCACGCTCCCTCCGACACCCGACACCGACACCCGACACCCGTGCACCCGGCGCACCCGGTGGCGGGATGCTTCCCCCACCCCACCACCGGGCCGACGTGATCGAACGCATGTTCGATCCCATCCAGTACAGCCCGTCCCCGCCCGCCCGTCAAGTCGACGATCCCACCGGCGTCCACCAGCGCCCACCGGGCGGCCGGTCGGCAGGGGCGCACCGGCACCGCGGTCGTGGTGTGATGGACCGGTGACCGCCGCGCCCGCCCGCCAGCTCGTCCCGCTCGGGGCGGGCGAGTTCACCGACCGGCTCAGCGAGGCGCTGCAGGTCTACGTCAGCGCGATGGGCTACCCGCCGAGCACCGCCCGGCAGCGCCGCACCCTGTGGCTGGACCACCTGCGCCGGCCGGGCTGGCGCGCGGTCGGCTGGATCGGCGCGGGCGACGACCTGCTCGGCATCGCCTACGGGTACACCGGCGGGCCGGGCCAGTGGTGGTTCGAGGAGGTCCGGCGCGGGCTGCTGACCCAGGGCGGCGACCCCGGGGACTGGCTGGCCGACTACTTCGAGCTGACCGAGCTGCACGTGCGGCCGGACGCGCAGGCCCACGGCCTGGGCGAGGGGCTGCTGCGCGCCCTGCTCGCCGACACCGGCCGGTCCACCGTGCTGCTGTCCACCCCCGAGTACGGGGCCGACCGCCCGGGCCGGGCCTGGCAGCTCTACCGCCGCACCGGGTTCCGCGACGTCCTGCGCGACCACCGGTTCACCGGCGACTCGCGGCCCTTCGCCGTGCTCGGCCGGGCGCTCCCGCTCGACCCGGCCCCGCCCCGCCCCCACTGACCCGCCCCCACCGGCCCGCCCCCACCGGCCCGCCCCGCTGCGCCGGTCCCGCTCAGCCCCCGGCCGGGAGGCCGCGGGGCGCGTCGCCCCGGATGGCACGATGACCGCGTGCCGCCCCGCCCGACCGCCCCGAGCCGCCCCACCGCGTCCCGCGCCCGGACCCTGCCCGCGCTGCTGCTGGCCGTGCTCGTGCTCGGGCTGCTGGCCGGTGGCTGCGCCCGGGTGCGCACCGCGCTGGCCGTGCAGCCCGACGACACGGTGGCCGGGGAGGTCATCCTGGCCACGCCCGAGCAGAACCCCGAGGACCGCGGGCCGGCCGTCGACCTGCCCCCGGACCTGGTCGACTCGGTCGACGTCGCCGAGTACCGCCAGGACGGCTACGTCGGGTCGGTGCTGCGCTTCGCCGACCTGACCTTCGGCCAGGTGGGGCAGCTCCACCAAGCGGCCGGCGAGGCCGGTGACGGCACCCGGCTGGAGCTGCGCCGCACCGGCAACCGGGTGCTGGTGACCGGCTCGATCGACCTGACCACGGTGTCGGTGGACAAGGCCGACTTCCAGCTCAAGATCAGCTTCCCGGGTGAGGTGCTGGACACCAACGGCGAGGCCGACTCCAGCACGGTCAGCTGGACGTTCACCCCGGGCCGGGTGGAGGACATCAACGCCGTGGTGGCCTTCGGCGACCCGAACGCCCCGTCCGCGCTGAACTGGACGCTCGGGCTCGGCGGGGTGGTGCTGGCCGCGGCGGTCGCGGTGGTGCTGCTGGCCCGCCGGACCCGCAACCCCCCGGTCAGCCCACCGCCGCGCTGACCCGCTCGCGGGCGGCCAGGCCGAGCCGGTGCACCAGCTCCGCGGTCGCCGTGGACCGGTTGAGCGTGTAGAAGTGCAGCCCGCGCACGCCCTCGTCGAGCAGCCGCGAGCACAGCTCGGCGGTCACGTCCATGCCGGCGGCGCGGAACGCGGCCGGGTCGTCGGCGTAGCGCTCCATCCGCGCCACCAGGGCGGGCGGCAGCGGCGCGCCGGACAGCTCCGGGCCGCGGCGCAGGGTGCGCACCGTGGTCAACGGCATGATCCCGGGCAGCAGCGGCACGTCGCAGCCGGCCGCGGCCAGCCGGTCGCGCAGCCGCAGGAAGCCCTCGGGCTCCAGGAACAGCTGGCTGATCGCGAAGTCGGCGCCGGCCCGGATCTTGGCCAGCAGTCGGGCCAGGTCGACGTCCGGGTCGGGCGAGCGCGGGTGCCCGTACGGGAACGCGGCCACCCCGACGCAGAAGTCACCCAGTCGACGGACCAGCGAGACCAGCTCGTCGGCGTAGGCCAGCCCCTGCGGGTGCGGGACCCACTCGCCCAGCGGGTCGCCGGGGGGATCACCGCGCACCGCCAGCACGTTGCGGATGCCGGCCGCGGCGTAGGCGCCGATCACCTGGCGCAGCTCGGCCACGCTGTGCGACACCGCGGTCAGGTGCGCCATCGGCACCAGCGTGGTGTCGGTGGCGATCCGGGCGGTGGTGCGGATGGTGCGGTCCCGGTTCGACCCGCCGGCGCCGTAGGTCACCGACACGAAGGCCGGGTCCAGCGGCTCCAACCGGCGGATGGCGCGCCAGAGCTCGGCCTCCCCGGCCGCGTCCTTGGGTGGGAAGAACTCCACCGAGAACACCGGGCGGTCGGCGCAGATCCGTTCCGTGACCTTCACCGGTCCACTCCCACCACCGTCGCCGGGACGGCCCCCCAGATCACCTTCACGAGTACAGCCTACGGGCGCCGCGATCGTCGACGCGCCGGACGTCGCCCGCGCCGATACTCTCGGTGGGTGCCCCGCTCGCTCCCCCCGCAGCCCGGTCCGCCGCCCGTCCGGAGCACCCGGTGAGTCGGCCCACCGGGCTGGACGTCATCGCCGCCCCGGACCCCGGGGGCTACCGCCCGGTGGCCCCCACCGACGCCGGGCTGCTGGCCGCGGTGCAGTCCGAGCTGACGGTGTACATGCAGGCCAGGACGTCGCTGGCGGCCGACATCGATCCGGCCTTCGCCGAGGCGACCGAGGCGCTGGCCGACTTCGTGCTGTCCGGCGGCAAGCGGATCCGGCCCACCTTCGCCTGGTGGGGCTGGCGCGGCGCGGGCGGCTCCCCGGACGCCCCGGAGGCCGCCGCGGTGATCCGCGCGATCAGCGCGCTGGAGCTCATCCAGGGCTGCGCGCTCATCCACGACGACCTGATGGACGCCTCGGCGACCCGGCGCGGCCGGCCGACCGTGCACGTCGACTTCGCCCGCCGGCACGCCGACTCCCGGTGGCGCGGGCGCCCGGCGCGCTACGGCGCCGCCGCGGCCATCCTGCTCGGCGACCTGGCCCTGGTCTGGGCCGACGACATGCTGCGCGCCGCCGGCCTGCCCGCCGACGCGGTGGCCCGGGTCGCCGTGCCGTGGGAGGCGATGCGCACCGAGGTGCTCGGCGGCCAGTTCCTCGACGTGCTGCACCAGGCCACCGGGGACGCCTCGCCGCGGGCCGCGCTGCAGATCGACCGGTACAAGACCGCCGCCTACACCGTGGAGCGCCCGCTGCACCTGGGGGCCGCCATCGCCGGGGGCGACCCGGAGCTGGTGGCCGCCTACCGCCGCTTCGGCGCCGACATCGGGGTGGCCTTCCAGCTGCGCGACGACCTGCTCGGGGTGTTCGGCGACCCGGCGGTCACCGGCAAGCCGGCCGGCGACGACCTGCGCGAGGGCAAGCGCACCCTGCTGCTGGCCGTGGCCATGGAACGGGCCGGCGAGCAGGCCCGGGCGGTGGTGGACGCCGCCATCGGCGACCCCGGCCTGGACGCCGAGGGGGTGGACCGGATCCGCGACCTGCTGGTCGAGCTGGGCGCGGTGCACGCGGTCGAGCAGCGGATCAGCGCGCTCACCGGCTCCGCCCTGGACGCGCTGGGCGCCGCCCAGGTGGCCGAGCCGGCCGCGTCCCGGCTGGCCGAGCTGGCCGTCACCGCGACCCGGCGACAGAGCTGACGGGGGGGTTGACCACGATGGCGACCCGACGCATACCCGGCCGCTCCGACCACGTGGTCGTGGTGGGCGCCGGACTGGCCGGCCTGACCACGACGCTGCACCTGCTCGGCGCCGGGCGCCGGGTGACCCTGCTGGAGCGCGCCGACCACCCCGGCGGCCGGGCCGGCCGGCTGGACCTGCGGACCGAGCACGGCACCTACCGGGTCGACCCCGGTCCGACCGTGCTCACCATGCCCTCGCTGCTCGACGAGGCCTTCGCCGCGGTCGGCGAGAAGACCGCCGAACGGCTCGACCTGGTCGAGCTGGACCCCGGCTACCGCACGCACTTCGCCGACGGCTCCACCATCGACGTGCACACCGACGCCGAGGCGATGGAGGCCGAGGTCCGCCGGGTCTGCGGGCCGGACTCCGCGGCCGGCTACCGGAAGCTGCGGGCCTGGCTGACCGACCTGTACCGGGCCGAGATCGACTCGTTCATCGGGGCCAACATGGACTCCCCGGTGAGCCTGCTCGGCCCCGACCTGGCGCGGCTGGCCATGCTGGGCGGGTTCGGCCGGCTCGGGCCGAAGGTCGCCCGGCTGCTGCCCGACGAGCGGCTGCAGCGGATCTTCTCCTTCCAGGCGCTCTACGCCGGGGTGCCGCCCGACCGGGCGCTGGGCGCCTACGGCGTGATCGCCTACATGGACACCGTCGGCGGGGTGTTCTTCCCGCGCGGGGGCATGCGCCAGGTCGGGGCGGCCCTGGCCGCCGCGGCCGTCGCGGCCGGTGCCGAGATCCACTACGGGCGCACGGTGACCGGCCTGGAGCGGCGCGACGGGCGGGTGGCCGCGCTGCGGCACCGGGCGACCGGTGCGACGACCGGCAGCGGATCCGGCCGCGACACCGACCGGACCGCCTGCGACGCCGTCGTGCTCACCCCGGACCTGCCGGTGGTGCACCGGCTGCTCGGCCGGGCGCCCCGCCGGGTGGTGCCGCTGCGCTACTCCCCCAGCGCCGTCGTCCTGCACGCCGGGCTGCGCAGCCGGCGCCCGGAGGTGGCCCACCACACGATCTCCTTCGGGCGGGCCTGGAAGTCCACCTTCCGCGAGATCATCACCGACGGCCGGCTGATGAGCGACCCGTCGCTGCTGGTGACCCGGCCGACCGCGACCGATCCCGGGCTCGCCCCGGACGGCCGTGAGCTGCTGTTCGTGCTGGCCCCCTGCCCCAACCTGGACCGCGGGCGGATCGACTGGGCGCGGGTCGGCCCGGCCTACCGCGACGAGCTGCTCGCCGAGCTGGACCGCCGCGACCACCCCGGCCTCCGCGACCTGGCCGGTGACGTGGAGATCTCCCGGCTGGTCACCCCGGCCGACTGGGCCGCGCAGGGGATGGCCGCGGGCACCCCGTTCTCGGTCGCCCACACCCTCGCCCAGACCGGCCCGTTCCGGCCGCGGAACCTGGTGCGCGGGCTGGAGAACGTGGTGCTGGCCGGCTGCGGCACCACCCCCGGGGTGGGGATCCCGCCGGTGCTGATCTCCGGGCGGCTGGCCGCCGAGCGCATCACCGGGTCCGCGCGGGCGCGCAGGGTGCCCACCACCGCCTGACCCCGGGCGTGCGAGCATGGATCGCGTCATGGACTCACCATCGGACGACCGGCCGGCAGGGCCGGACGCGACCCGGGAGCCGTCCGGGCGGGCGGCTCCGGTCGCCGCGCGCTCGCGGTTCGGCGACCCGCCCCGGGGTTCGCTGCTGCTCGGCCTGACCGCGTCCCTGCTGATGCTGCTGGGCAGCTTCGGCGCCGGCGGGGTGCTGGTCCACGACCCGCTGCTGACCAACTCGCCGCTGGGCTTCTGGCGCTACGGACACGGCCAGCAGCTCGCCGCGATCATGATCTACACCGGGGTCGCGCTGATGGCCTGGGCGTGGATCCGGCTGGGCCGCGACGTCCTGGCGCACCGGGTCGGCGGGCGGGCGGTGCTGACCACCGCGCTGGTCTGGTCGGTCCCGATGCTCTTCGGCCCGCCGCTGTTCACCCGCGACGTGTTCAGCTACCTCGCCCAGGGCGGGCTGCCGCTGGCCGGGTTCGACCCCTACGCGGTGGGCCCGGAGGCCATGCCCGGGGTCTTCACCGACAACGTGCACTACTTCTGGCAGGGCACCCCGGCGCCCTACGGGCCGCTGTTCATCCTGCTGGCCAAGTCGGTCACCGCGCTGGTCGGCGACAACGTCGTCCTCGGCGTGCTGCTGATGCGGCTGGCGATGCTGCCCGGGCTGGCCCTGCTGCTGTGGGCGCTGCCCGAGCTGAGCCGCCGCCTCGGCGGGCGGCCGGCGCTGGCGCTGTGGCTCGCCGTGGCCAACCCGATGATGGTCATCCACATGATCGGCGGCGCGCACAACGACCTGCTGGTCGTCGGCATGCTGGCCGCCGGGGCGCTGATCACCCTGCGCGGCGCGCCGGTGTGGGGCATCGCGCTGGTCACCGCGGCGATGGCGGTCAAGGCCAGCGCCGGGGTCGCGCTGCCGTTCCTGGTGCTGGTCTGGGCCGGGCAGCTGGCGGGCCCGCTGCGCACCCGGATCGTCAAGGCGGTGCTGGCCGGGCTCGGGGTGTTCGCCGTGGTGTTCGCCGCCTGCACCCTGGTCGCCCGGGTCGACCTGGGCTGGCTGCCCGCGCTGAGCGCCCCGTCGATGATCGTGAACTGGATGTCGGTGCCGACCGCGGTCGGCGAGATCCTGCACAGCCTGACCTCGCTGTTCGCCAGCGTGGACAAGCAGCCGTTCATCAACGTCACCCGGGCGATCGGCGGCGCCCTGCTGGTGTGGATCATCGGCCGGCAGTGGTGGGCGGGCCGGGAGGGCGGTCCGGACGCGGTCCGCCGGGCCGGGATCGTGCTGCTGGCGGTGTCGGTGCTGTCGCCCGCGACGCTGCCCTGGTACCTGAGCTGGGGGATGGCCCTGCTGGCCATGGTCGCCTGGACGCGCCGGGCCATGGCGATCGCCGTGTTCGTGTCGCTGATGCTGGTCATCGTCTACTACCCGAACGGCGAGGACGCCCTGTACAACTGGCCCTACCTGGCGCTGTGCGCGGGCGGCGCGGCGCTGGCCGCGGTCTCGCTGCTGCGGCC
>DASQMQ010000239.1:0-2805 GCA_035645455.1 Pseudonocardia sp. | reverse complement strand
CGACAGCGCCGCTCGCCCTACCCGGCTGGGCGAATGCGCCGCTCGCCCAGCGGCCGGGCCGGGCGCGCCGGGTCAGAACAGGGCGCGGGCCAGGGACCGGCGGGCGGTGCTGACCCGGGGGTCGTCCGCGGCGAACAGCTCGAACAGGCCGACGAGGTGCTCGCGGACCCGGTCGCGGTCGTCGCCGCCGGTCCGCGCGACCAGGCCGACCAGCCGGGCGAAGGCGGCCTCGACGCGGTCGGTGGCCAGTTCGGCGTCGGCCGCGGCGAGCTGGGCGTCGATGTCGTCCGGGGCGGCGTCGGCGCGGGCCACCGCGGCCGGGTCGGCCTGCTCGGCGCGGGCCAGGAAGCGGACCTGCGACAGCGCCGCCCTGGCCTGCTCGTTGGCCGGCTCGGCGGCCAGGATCTGCTGGTAGGCGGCCTCGGCGGCGGGGTAGTCGCCGCGCTCCAGGGCGTCCTCGGCGGCGGTGAACCGCGGGTCCTCGGGCTCCTCGACCGGGCCCTCGGCGCCGCCCGCCTCGGCCTCCCGGATGGCCGGCATCCGGTCGCGCAGCGCGTCCAGCAGCGCGGTGATCCACTCGCGGACCTGCGGCTCGGGCAGCGCGCCGTTGAACCCGTCCACCGGCTGGCCGGCCACCACCGCCATCACCATCGGGATCGACTGCACGCCGAAGGCCTGCGCGATCCGCGGGTTGGCGTCGACGTCGACCTTGGCCAGCACCCAGGCGCCGTTGCCGGCCGCGGCCAGCCGCTCCAGCACCGGGGACAGCTGCTTGCACGGGCCGCACCACTCGGCCCACAGGTCGACGACCACCGGCACCTGCCGGGAGCGTTCGAGCACCTCGGTCTGGAAGGTCTGCTCGGTGACGTCGACGACGAAGGAGGCCGCACCGGGGCCGTCCGCGGCGGGCCGCGGCGGCCGGGCTGCCGCCTCCGAACGGGCCTTCAGCGCGGACAGGTCGACCGCACCAGCCAGGGCCGAGGACAGCGCGGCCGAGGCGGCCGGCGGGCGAGAGTTCGGTCGGGACACGCCACCATCCTGGCACGCCGGGACGGTGCGCGTGTCGCCGGTCGGGGCTCCTGCCGCGCCGGTCAGGTGCCGTGGCCGGGGGTGGCCGCCAGCAGGCGCAGACCCATCGGGTTGCGGTCCAGGAACGCGCCGCCGTCGACGACCGCGGTCACCATCGGCGCGGTCAGCTCGACCAGCCGCTCGATGCGGTCGTCGGGCAGCGCGGTCCACGGCACGTCGGCCAGCGCATCGGTGTGCGCCTCCACCTCGTCGCGCAGGGCACGGCCCGCATCGGTCAGCCCGTCGCGCCCGAGCAGGCCGCGCGACTCCAGCCCGTCGGTCGCCGCCGCCCACTCGTCCTCCGGCCAGCCCCGCCGCACCCGCAGCCAGTCCGCGCCCAGACCGGTGCCGGCGGCGAACAGGACGAGCGCCGCGCACGGGTCGAGCCCCGCGGTGAGCAGCGCGGCGACGTGCCCGTCGCCGCGGTGCTCGCGCAACAGCGTCTGCGCGTGCCACAGGACCAGGTGCGGCGGCTGCGGCCAGTCCAGCGCGGCATTGGCCGCGGCCAGGGCGCGACCGGCGGTCGGCGCGGCCTCCGCGGCGGCCCGGGCCGTCCGCGCGGCCTCGGCCATCTCCGCCGAGCCGAGCACCTCGGCCCCGAGCAGCCGGGTGAGGGCGGCGTCCACCGCGGCCAGCCGGACGGCCAGGAACCGCTCCGGCGGGGCCACCGCCCAGACGTCCGGCACCGCCCGGGCGACCAGGCCGGGATGGAAGTTGTAGAAGACCGCGGTCACCAGTTCGGGCGGGGCGGCGCCCAACGGGGCGGCCCGCTGGGCGAAGTAGCTCATCCAGAACCCCCTGGTGCCCAGCTCCTGGCAGGCGGCCTGCGGCTCCGGGGCGAAGTAGGTGATCGCGTGCAGCGGCTCCAGGGCCTGCCACATCCGCCGCGCCCGGTGGGTCGCCCGCTCGGCCATTGCTCCTCCTCGTGCCGTGGGCCGCACCGTCGCGACCCCCGTCTGGACCCTAGGTCGGCGCCCGCGTGGACGTCGAGACGGTTCGCTCGGGCTCTGGTGATCACCGTCCGCGCACAGCAGGCCGCCGACGTGGCCCGCGGACCCGATCCGATCACCGGACCGGCGGAACACCGGCGTCGGCGGCGGCTCGTTGACCCACCGGGCGGCCACCAGGTCGCTCCGCGTGCACGACCCGCGCCGCCCGGCGGCGTCCCCACCCGAAGGATCTGCGATGAGCTCGGACAACACCGTCACGGACCGCCTGCTCGGCGACGCCCGCAGGAAGACCGCCCGCAGCGGGAGCCCCGGCCTGGGCAAGGCGGCGATGATCGTCGGGATCATCGCGCTGGTGGTCAGCCCGATCTCGATCGCGGGCTGGATCGTCGGCGCCACCGCCGTCGGCATGGGTGTGGCGGCGCTGCGCCGCACCGCGCCGCCGAAGCAGGCCCGGCTCGGCATCGGCCTGGGAGTGGCCGCCATCCTGGTCGGCGTCTTCTTCTACACCCTCGCCGTCGCCCTCTCCTGATCGTCCGACTCGATCGGACCGTGCTGATCCGCCGCCCTGATCACCGGCGACCGTCGCCGCCGTCCGCCGGGTCCGCCGTCGCGGAGCCGCGCAAGGCCTGTTCCACGCGCTCGACCTTGGCGGTCAACTGCCCGGTGTGGCCCGGTCGGATGTCGGCCTTGAGCACCAGGCTCACCCGCCCGGCGTGCGCCTGCACGGCCTCGACGGCCCGGCGGACCACGTCCATCCCCTCCTCCCAGGTCTCGGACTCGATCGTGG
>DASQMQ010000238.1:0-8142 GCA_035645455.1 Pseudonocardia sp. | reverse complement strand
CGGCGCGATCCGCGCGCGGTGCTGGTGGTGCTGGTCCTGGTGCGCGCCGCGGCGATGGGCGGCTACCTGCTGGCCGACGGCCTGGCGGCCTTCCTGGTGGTCACCGTGGTCTTCGTGGCGCTGGCCAACGGCAGCTCCGCGGTCCGCACGGCGCTGGTGGCCGGGCTGGTCCGGGACACCGCGGCCCGGGTCCGGGTGCTGGCGCAGCAGCGGGTCGCCCAGCACGTCGGGTACGCGGTCGGGGCGGGGCTGGGCGCCGCGGTCCTCGCCGTCGACCGGCCCGAGGTGTACCAGGCCGCCATCGGTGCCAACGCCGTCACCTTCCTGGCGCTGGCCGCGTTCATGATCGGCGTTCCCCGGCCGACCCAGCACGCGCCCGCGGCCCGCAGGGGTGTCCGTGGCGTGCTCCGCGACCGGCCCTACTGCGCGCTCGTCGGGGTCACCGCCGTGCTGTCGCTGTGCTGGGCGATGCTGTCGACCGGGCTGCCGTTGTGGATCGCTGGGCACACCCGGTTGCCGCTGGCGCTGTCCGGCGCGGTCGTCGTGCTCAGCTCGGTGGGCATCGCCGCGCTGCAGGTGCCGGCCGGCCGGCTGGCCCGCACCCCGCGGCAGGCGGCCCGCACCGCGGCGATGTCCGGGGCCGTGCTCGCCGCCGCCTGCCTGCTGCTGGCCGGCACCGCGGGCACGGCCGGGCCGGTCGCGGCCGCGGTGGTCGTCCTGGCCGGTGTGCTGCACCTGGCCGGCGAGCTCGGCTACGTCGCGGCCGGGTGGACCCTCTCCCTCGCCGCCATGCGCGAGCAGGACCGCGGCGCCTACCAGGGCGTGACCGAGGCGGCCACGGCCACCGTGCAGATGGTCGGGCCGGGGCTGTTCACGCTGTCCCTGGACGGGTTCGGGGCGGGCGGGTGGCTGCTGGCCGCCGCGGTGCGGTGCCGGGGACCCCGGTCAGCCCACCGTGATCCGGTCGGTGGCGCGCGAGACGCCCAGCAGGTAGTCCGCGGCGACCCCGGCCAGCACGCCGGGCGAGGCGGTGCCCCGGCCCAGCCCGATGTCCACGATCGCGTCGAACACCCGGCGGTCCCGACCGGCCGCGGTGACCGCGGCGTCGACGAACCGGGCGTGCGGCATCAGCCGGGCCAGCGCGCCGACGTGGCGGTGGTGGCGGCCGAGCAACCGGCGCAGCGCCGTGCGGTGCCGCGCGCCGGCCAGGGCCCCGTGCCCGGCGGCCCGCGCCGCCAGCACCCCGGAGGCCACCGCGTAGTAGATGCCCTCCCCGGTCAGCGGGTTGACCAGCCCGGCGGCGTCGCCGACCAGCAGCACCCGGCCGTCGGGCTGGAACCGCGGGCCGGTGGACAGCGGCAGCTGGTGCCCGCGCACGGTCGCCGGATCGAGCGGGTGGCCCGGCAGCTGCTCGGCCAGCTGCTCCAGCAGCCGCCGGCGGGTCGCGCCGGTCCCCCGGGAGAACACCCCGAACCCGACGTTGGCCCGGCCGTCCGGCAGCGGGAACGACCAGGCGTAGGCCGCCGGCCGGTGCGGGGCGAACGCGATGACCAGCGCATCCGGGTCGGCGGCCGGGCCCGTGGTGTACCCGCGCACGGCGACCGCGGTCGCGGTGTCCCGGGCCGCCGGCGCGCCCAGGGCCCGGCGGACCACCGAGTTGGCGCCGTCCGCGCCGATGACGACGCGGGCCGCGACGGTGTCGTCGAGCACGACGTGGTCCGGGCGGGGCACGACCCGGCGCACCCGGTGGCGGCGCAGCAGCGCGCCGCGCGCCACCGCGGCGTCGACCAGCGCGGCGTCGAACACCGCCCGCGGGATCACCCGCTGCGCCCGGTCGCAGTCCGCCGCCACCACCCGGCCACCGGGCGAGCGGACCCGAAGCCGGCTCAGCGGCGGTCCCAGCGCGTCCAGGCCGGCTGCGCCGAGCGCGTCGAGCAGGTCGAACACCGGGGCGGCCACGCCGTCGCCGCAGGTCTTGTCGCGCGGGAAGGCGGCGGCGTCGAGCAGCAGCACCCGGGCGTCGGGGCGCAGTTGCAGCACCCGCAGCGCGGCCGCCGCGCCCGCCGGGCCGGCACCCACCACCGCCACGTCGACCACCGTGCCCATCCGGCCCTCCCCCGGAGCGCCGTGGACCGCCCCACGGGGCATCATCACCCGCGGTGTCGTCGGGCGCGCCCCGACGGCGCCACGCCCGCTCGTCCGGGGTCGCCGGTACCCACCGTGCGCCGCGGGCGGCGAGCACCGAGGCCGGGATCTCCCCGCTGCGCGGGTCCCGTCGTGGCGCTGGGCGGCGGACAGTTCGTCGACGACCTCCTGCACGACGGGGTCCATCTGCCGATCCCGCAACAACGCTGGGCCGCGTCCGGCGAGCTGCTGGCCCGGCGCAGCCGACCCGGCTACGTTACCGGCTGCGCGCCGTCGGACACAGGAGGTACCCGCCAGATGAACGTCAGCCTGAGCAAGGGTGGCAACGTCAGCCTGAGCAAGGAGGCACCCGGGCTCACCGCCGTCCTGGTCGGGCTGGGCTGGGACGTCCGGGCCACCACCGGCGCGGACTTCGACCTGGACGCCTCGGCGCTCCTGCTGGGCCCGGACGGCAAGGTCATCTCCGACCAGCACTTCGTCTTCTTCAACAACCTGACCAGCCCGGACGGCACCGTCGAGCACACCGGCGACAACCTGACCGGCGAGGGCGAGGGCGACGACGAGTCGATCAAGGTCAACCTGGCCGGGCTGCCGACCCAGGTCGACCGGATCGTCTTCCCGGTCAGCATCTACGACGCCGACAACCGCCGGCAGAGCTTCGGCCAGGTCAGCAACGCCTTCATCCGGGTGGTCAACCAGGCCGACGGCCGCGAGATCACCCGCTTCGACCTGTCCGAGGACGCCTCCACCGAGACCGCTATGGTGTTCGGCGAGCTGTACCGGCGCGGGCCGGAGTGGAAGTTCCGGGCGATCGGGCAGGGCTACGCCTCCGGGCTGGCCGGGATCGCCCGGGACTACGGCGTCAACGTCTGAGCGCCGGGCCGCCGGTCACCGCCACCGCCACCAGGCGGCATCGCCCACCGGCCGGGCGACCGTCGCAGCCCGTCGTGCCTCGCGCAGCCCGCCGGCGCGCTGCGGGCACCCTGCACGGGCTGCGCGAGGGCGACCGTTGCGGTGGGCTGCCTCAGCCGGCCAGGGCCGCGGCGAACCGGGCGTCGTCCCAGTCGTCCCGCACCGCCTCGGCGAGCAGGTCGGCCCGGGTGGGCGGGGCCAGGCCGTCGACCGGCGGGGTGCGGTCCAGGTCGGCCGGGAAGGGGTAGCCCTCGGCCGCCGCGGCGACGACGTGGTGGAGTTGCCGCTCGGCAGCGCCTGCGGCGCGCATGCGGCGCAGCGCGGGCAGCACGGCGGCGGCCACCCGGTCGCGGTCGACCCGCTCCATCGCCCGCCCGAACGCCGAGGAGACCTGCAGCAGGTTCGCCATCCGCCGGACGTCGGTGGAGCGGTTGCGCCCGGCGCCGTGCAGCAGGGCCGGGTTGAAGAACGCGGCGTCGCCCTGGGTCAGCGGCAGCTGGACGTGGTGCTCGGCGAAGTAGGCCCGGAAGTCGGCGCGGTCGGCGACCAGGTAGCCGGCCGGGTACTTCTGCGAGTGCGGCAGGTACAGCGTGGGACCGGTCTCGACCGGCATGTCGCAGTGCGCGACCGCGCCCTGCAGCGTGAGCGCCGGACTCAGCCGGTGCACGTGCGCCGGGTACCGGGCGGCGCCGGCGGGCGACTGGAACCCCAGGTGGTAGTCCCGGTGCGGGCTCTGCGGCGCACCGCCCGGGTTGACCACGTTGACCTGCGAGGTGACCTGGTAGCCCGGGCCCAGCCAGGCGTCGCAGACCAGGGCGAGCACGTCGTTGGCGTAGTAGGCGGCGAAGGTGTCCGGGTCGGCGACGGCCAGCTTCTCCAGCGCGTTCCAGACCCGGTCGTTGCTGCCGGCGGCGGCGAAGTGGTCGCCGGGCGCGGTGCCGGCGGCGTTCTGGGCCTCGATGAGCGCGCTGAACGCCGCGGTGGCCCGGTCGACGATCTCGGCGTCGGGGAAGGCGCGGTGGACCACCACGATGCCCGGGCCGTCCAGCAGGGCGCGCACCAGTTCGGCCTGGGCGGCGCGCCCGGCGTCCGGGCCGGCCGCCTCGGCGCGCAGCCGGTCGCCGTCGTAGACGGGCACGCCCTGCTCCACCCGGGCGCGGGGGAACGCGCCGGGATCCGTCCCCCGTTCGACGACGGCGTGCAGGTCCTGCACCCGGCAGGTGGCGGGGTCGAGCCAGGTCACGGGGGCGGGCACGGTGCTGGTCATGCGGGGACCTTCCGTCGTTGGACCGGTCCAATCGAGTATCGGAGCGTCCCCGGGGACCCGTCAAGGGCTGGCTAGACTTCCGGCCGTGGCGCCTGGGTCCGACCGCTCTCCGACGATCCGGACGGTCGCGGCCCGGGCCGGGGTGTCGAAGTCGCTGGTCTCGCTGGTGCTGCAGAACTCCCCGCGGGTGAGCGTGCAGCGCCGCCGGGCCGTGCTGGACGCGATGGCCGAGCTGGGCTACCGGCCCGACCCGGTCGCCCGCAGCCTCGCCGAGCGGCGCACCCGGACCATCGGCGTCGTGCTCGACGACCTGTCCAACCCCTGGTACGTCGACCTCCTGCACGGCCTGCGCCCGGTGCTGCACGACCACGGTCTGCGCCCGCTGCTGGCCGACGGGGCGACCGAGCCGGACGCCGTCGGGGCGCTGGCCGACCTGCGGGTGGACGGGATCGTCCTGGTCGGCACGCCCACCGCGACCGCGGTGGAGCAGCTCGTCGCCCTGCGCCCCGGGCCGCCGGTGGTGGTGGCCGGAACCCGCGAGCCCCGGCTGGCCGGGACCGACCTGGTGGCCAACGACGACGACGCCGGCTCCCGCGCCGCGACCGCGCACCTGGTCGAGCTGGGGCACCGGCGCATCGCGCACGTCGTCGGCGAGGGCGAGGTGGGCCGGTTGCGGCGGGCCGGCTTCACCGCCGTGGTCACCGCCGCCGGCCGGGAGCCGCAGTGCGTCGACGGCGGTTGGACCGAGGCCGCGGGCGAACGGGCCGGCCACGAACTCCTGCGCGGCCCCGACCGCCCCACCGCCGTGTTCGCCGCCAACGACCTCGTCGCCGTCGGCGTGCTGACCGCCGCGGACGCCCTCGGCCTGCGGGTGCCCGAGGACCTGTCGCTGGTCGGCTACGACGACACCGTCTTCGCCCGCCTCCCCCGGCTGTCGCTGACCAGCGTCGACGCCCACATCGCCGAGGTCGGGCGGGCGGCCGGCGAGGTGCTCACCGCCCGGCTGGCCGGCGACCGCGCCGACCGGCCGACCACCCGCCTGATCTCCCCCACCCTCGTGCCCCGCGCCTCCACCGCCCCACCCCCTTGACCCACCGGCCGAGTCGGACGCGCTGACCCGGCCCCGGGGCGAGACGAGCCGGTCCGGGTTGGCCGAGCGGCGCGTTCGGCCAACCGCGTTGGACGACCGCGCCGCTCGCTCGGCTGAGCAGCTCGACCGCGCCGGGAAGGGGGTCAGCCGGTGAGGGTCCGCAGGTGCGCGACGCTGGCCCGCACGTCGGTCACCGGCCCCTCCCCCGCCGGCTCCCCGGTGAGCACCGTGTCCTGCTCCAGCACGTACCACCCCCGGTAGCCGTGCCCCTCCAGCACGCCGACGAGCCCGGCCAGGTCGATGTCGCCGCGCCCGAGGGGGCGGTACATGCCGGCGCGGACGGCGTCGGTGTAGCCGATCTCGCCGGCCCGCACCCGTTCGGCCAGCGCGACGTCGACGTCCTTGAGGTGGGTGTGGGCCACCCGGTCCGGGACGGACTCGGCCAGCTCCACCGGATCGGTGCCGCCGATCAGCAGGTGCCCGGTGTCCAGGCAGAGCGGCACGGCCGAGCCGGCCAGCACCCGCTCGACCTCCTCCCGGCCCTCCACCACCGTCCCGACGTGCGGGTGCAGCACCGCGGTGACGCCGCGGTCGCGGGCCAGGTCGGCGAGCCGGTCGAGGTTGCCCAGCAGCGTGCGCCAGGCGTCGTCGTCGAGGTCGGGGCGCGAGTCGTAGCCGTGCCGGCCGGAGGCGGCGGCCAGCACCAGTACCCCGGCCCCGGCGGCGACGAAGCCGTCCAGCTCGCGGCCGACGCCCGGCAGCGGGTCGTGGTCGCGGTCGTGCAGCAGGACCGGCACGAACCCGCCGACCGCGGCCAGCCCGTACCCGCCCAGGGTGGTGGCCTTCTGCTGCGGGTCGGCGGGCAGGAACCCGTCCGGGCCGAACTCGGTGGCGGCCAGGCCGACCTCGCGCATCTCGGCCAGCACCCGCTCCGGCGCGAGCTGGTGTCCCCAGCCGGGCACCTCGCAGACGCCCCAGGAGATGGGCGCGCCGGCGACCCGGTCCATGATCATGACTGGTCCTCTCGGGTGGCAGGGTGCCGGCGGACCTCCTCGATCCGGATCGGCCGGTGCTCGTGCAGCGACCGGCCGGCGGCCTCGGCCACCCAGCCGGTCTCCAGGGCGTCCCCGACGGTGCACGGCGAGGTCCTGATCCCGGCCACGACCTCGGTGAACGCGGTCAGCTCGGCGCGGAACGCAGCGGCGAAGCGGTCCATGAAGAACCCGTGCGGCGCGGCGTCGGGGAACGTCGTGCCGGGTTCGACCGAGCGCAGCGGCAGCCGGGCGTCCAGGCCGACCGCGATGCTGTCCGCGGTGCCGTGCAGTTCGAGCCGGACGTCGTACCCGCGCGGGTTGTAGCGGGTGTTCGACACCACGGCGAGGGTGTCGTCGTCCAGGGTGAGCACCATCGCCGCGGTGTCGACGTCGCCGGACTCGGCGAACACGGCCGCGCCGCGGGCCGACCCGGTGGCGTAGACCTCGACCACCTCCCGCCCGGTCACCCACCGCACGGCGTCGATGTCGTGCACGGCGCAGTCGCGGAAGATGCCGCCGGACACCGCGACGTAGGCGGCCGGTGGCGGGGCCGGGTCCAGCGTCGTCGACCGGACGGTGTGCACCCGGCCCAGCTCCCCGGCCGCGACCGCGGCCCGGGCGGCGGCGAACCCGGCGTCGAACCGGCGCGGGTAGCCGATCTGGACCGGCGCGTCGCCGACCCGGCGGGCGACGTCGAGGGCCTCGTCCATGGTGGCCGCGACCGGCTTCTCGCAGAACACCGGCACACCCGCGGCGACCGCGGCGACCAGCAGCTCGGGGTGCGCCGGCGTGGCCGCGGCGATCACCACCCCGTCCACGCCCGCGGCCAGCAGCTCGGCCGGCGACCCCGCGGGCTGCGCGCCCAGCTCGCGCACGACCGCCTGCACAGCGTCGGGCCGGGCGTCCGCGACCACCAGCGAGTCGACGGCGGGCAGCGCCGAGAGCGTCGCGGCGTGGAACGCGCCGATCCGGCCGAGGCCGATCAATCCGAGTCGCACGGCACCTCCGGTGGTGAGCGGGGGCCGTGCGCGAGAAACGCTGCCCGAACAGTGCTTCTCACGCACGACCGCAGTGGTCGGTCAGGCCGGCCGCGTCGACCAGGCCGTCGATCCGGCCGAACTCCTCGACGGTGGCGGCGACCGCGCGGCCGGCCTGGTCGGGGTCGGCCACGTCGGACGGCACGAACAGCGCACGGCCGCGCTCCGGCGTGCTCCCGACCGAGAAATGGACCGGTCCAACGGTGACACACCGGCCGTCACCGGTCAACCGACGGGTCACCCCCGCGCTCCCGCGCCGCGCCCGTCGGGCGAACGGCGCTCTCGGCCGATCCCGCTGCACCACAGGGCCGCTCGCCCGGTCGGCACCGCGTCGGCCGACCGGGCAACCCGGTTGTCAACGCGGCCCCCGGGCAGCGAAGCTGATCCGGTGGCCGCCGCGGGACCGTCCGTCCAGCTCTACACCGTCCGCGAGGCACTGGCCGCGGATCTCCCCGGCACCCTGCACCGGCTCGCGGGCCTGGGCTTCACCCGGGTCGAGCCGTTCGCGCTGACCCGGTACGCGGCGGCCCTGGGCCCGGCGCTGGCCGCGGCCGGGCTCACCGCGCCGACCGCACACCAGTCGTTCGTCGGGAGCGCCGACGCCGACGCGGTACTGGCGGCCGCCGCTGCGCTCGGCGTCGGCACGGTGATCGACCC
>DASQMQ010000237.1:0-2655 GCA_035645455.1 Pseudonocardia sp. | reverse complement strand
AACCCGTACTGCTCGGCCAGCGCCCGGTAGATCGACTGTCGGAGGTCCAGCCCGTCCAGCCCGGGCAGCAGGCCGACCGGGTACCAGCCGTCGTCGATGGAGATCGGCAGGCCGTCGGCCGACCGGAGCCGGCGGATGTGGAAGGCCTCGGCGGAGCCGCCCGGCCCCAGCCCCAGCGCCGACGCCGTCCGGGCCGGGGGGACCGCGCGCTCGACGAGCAGCACCGTCGTGGAGGGCGCCAACCCCATCCGGCGCATCTCGTCGGTGAACGAGGCCAGGTGCAGCCGCGAGCGCGCGGTGCGGGCGGCGACGAAGGTGCCCTTGCCGCGCACCCGGACCAGCAGCCCCTCGCTCTCCAGGTCCCCGATCGCCTTCCGGACGGTGATCCGGCTGACCCCGTGGTCGTCGCACAGCCGGCGCTCGCTGGGCAGGATGTCGCCGGGGGCCAGGGACTTCGCCAGGTCGGTGAGGATCGTGCGCAGCTGCTCGTGCTTGGGCACGACCCCGTCGACGATGTGCGCCGAGCTCCCCACGTCCGCTTCCTCCCGCTGCCGCTCCGCCGTACCCCGCTGCGGCCATCGTCCCACCTGGTCAGGACCAGGCGGCCGAACGGCCCGGTCGGTCAGTCGGTGCTGGTGGCGTAGCGGTGGTGGTCGGCGGGGGCCAACCCGGCCGCGGCGGCCTCGTCGAGCACCACCGTGACCCGCGGGTGGCGCTGCAGCACCGACGCCGGGCAGGACGCGGACACCGGACCCTCCAACGCGGCGGCGACGGCGGCCGCCTTGGCGGGGCCCGCGGCCACCAGCACCAGGTGCTCGGCCCGGCCGATGGTCGCCAGCCCCTGGGTGATCACCCGGCGGGGGACCGCGGCCGGGGAGCCGAAGAACCGGGCGTTGTCCCGCCGGGTGCGCTCGGTCAGCGTGGTGACCCGGGTGGTGGAGTCCAGCGCCGAGCCCGGCTCGTTGAACCCGACGTGCCCGTTCGCCCCGATCCCCAGCACCTGCACGGCTACCGGGCCCCCGGCGAGCAGCGCCCGCTCGTACTGCGCAGCGGCGCGGTCCGGGTCGGGGTGGGTGCCGTCGGGGCCGTGCACCGCGGCCGGGTCGACGTCGACGTGCGCGGTGAACTCCCGGCGGATCACCTCCCGGTAGGCCTGCGGGTGCCCCGGCGGCAGCCCGACGTACTCGTCGAGCAGGAACGCCTCGACCCCGGCGAAGGACAGCCCCTCCTCGCGGTGGCGCCGGATGAGCTCGCGGTAGGCGGGCAGCGGGGACGACCCGGTGGCCAGCCCGAGCACCGCGCGCCCGGGTCCGGCGAGCGCCGCCCGGACCGCCGCCTGGACCGCTGCCTGGACCAGGTCGGCCACCACCGGCCCGCTGTCGGCGGCCGTGGGCAGGATGAGCACCCGCACGTCAGACCGCCTCCCGTCCGGGCTCGTGGTGCACCCACCGGCCGGCGCGCATGACCGCCAGCGGGGTGAGGTCGTCGTCGGCCACCAGCAGGTCGGCGCGCCGGCCGGGGACCAGGTCGCCGACGTCGTCGCGGCCGAGCAGCCGGGCCGGGGTGGCGCTGGCCGCGGTCACCGCGGCGGCCAGATCGACCCCGGCGTGCCGGACGGTGCGGCGGACCACCTCGATCAACCGGGCGGTGCCACCGGCGATGGCCCGGCCCTGCTCGCCGACCGGTCCCTCGGCCAGCCGGGCCACCCCGTGCACGACGTCGGTGAGCAGCGAGCCGAGCCGGTAGCGACCGTCGGCCTGGCCCGCGGCCGCGGTCGCGTCGGTGACCAGCGCGATCCGGTCCGGGCCGACCAGGTCGAACACCGCGGCCACGGTCTCGTCGGCCAGGTGCACGCCGTCGGCGATGAGCTCCAGCACCATCTCCCCGCGGGCCGCCGCGGCCAGGCAGGCGGCCACCGGGCCGGGGGCGCGGTGGTGCATCGGCGGCATCCCGTTGAACAGGTGGGTCGCGCTGCACGGCGCACCGCCCAGCGCGATGACCGCGGTCCGGGTGGTGGCGGCGTCGGCGTCGGTGTGCCCGAGGCTGGGCAGCACGCCGTGCTCGGCCAGCACCGCGACCAGCTCGGTGCAGCGGGGCGTCTCCGGGGCCAGGGTCATCGACCGGACGGTCCCGTCGCTGCGCTCGATCAGCCGGCGCAGCAGGTCCGGGTCGCCGGGGATGATCGCCCGGGGGTCCTGGGCGCCGCAGCGGGCCGCGGACAGGAACGGGCCCTCCAGGTGGATCCCGGCCAGCTGCCCCGCCGCGACCAGCGGGGCCAGCACCGCGACCCGCTCGGCGAGCACGTCCCCGGGAGCCGAGACCAGGCTGCCGAGCAGGGTGGTGGTGCCGTGCCGGAGGTGGTGGTCGACGGCCAGGGCGAGCCCGGCCGGGCCGGAGTCCGGGAAGCCGTGGCCGGCACCGCCGTGGCAGTGCACGTCGACCAGCCCGGGCAGCACGTACCCGGACGGCGGGGGCGGCGGCGAACCGGTCCAGTCGACGACCGGACCGGCGAAGGCGATCCGGTCGCCGTGCACCGCGACCAGGCCGTCGGGGACCGTGCGGCCCCCGCTGACCAGCGTGCCGCGCACCAGGTGGGCGTCCGCCCTCATCCGCTCCCCTCCCGGCGCCGCGCCGCGGCGATCCCGCCGGCCCCGG
>DASQMQ010000236.1:0-11172 GCA_035645455.1 Pseudonocardia sp. | reverse complement strand
GAACGGCTTGGTGACGTAGTCGTCGGCCCCCACCCCCAGCCCGACCAGCACGTCGGTCTCGGCGTCCCGGGCGGTCAGCATCAGCACCGCCACCGGCCGGTCGGCCTGCAGCCGCCGGCACACCTCGATGCCGTCGTAGCCGGGCAGCATGACGTCGAGCACCACCAGGTCGGGGCGCTGGACCGCGGCCATGGCCACGGCGGCCGGGCCGTCGTGCGCCACCTCGACGGCGTACCCCTCGGCGCGCAGGCGCGCGGCGACCGACGCGGCGATCGTCGGCTCGTCGTCGACGACGAGCACCCGGCGCGGCTCGGGGCCGCGGTCGGCGCTGCGGTCTGCGCTGCGGTCTGCGGGCACGGGGACGACCCTAGGCAGTGCCGGTGGAGGCGGTCCGGACGCGCCGTGAAGGTCCTGTGCAGGTTGTGCCGGGCGAGGTCTGCCGGGGCGCGGTCCCGGCGGGCATCATGAAGCGATGACAACGGCTGGTCGCCCGGCGTCCGAACACGGCCTGCCCGGCCACCTGGTCGACTTCGTGGCCGCGCTGCGGGCCAACGGGGTCGCCGTCGGCCCCGGCGAGACCATCGCCGCCGCCGAGGTGCTCGGCGCCCTCGACCTGCTGTACCGCGAGCAGGTCCGGGAGGGCCTGGCGGCCGCGCTGCTGCGCCGGTCCGGCCAGCGGGAGGCCTTCGACACGCTGTTCGAGCTGTACTTCCCGGCCGCGCTGGGCGCGGGTCTCAGCGAGGTCGAGGTGCCCCGCGTCGACGACGTCGAGGACGGCCCGGTCGACATCGACGCGCTCCGCGACGTCCTGGCCGACCTGCTGCGCGACGGCGACACGGCCGCCCTGGCCGAGCTGGCCCGGGCCGTGGTCGACGCGCTGGGCCGGTCCGGCGCCGGCGGGGCCGGCGTGCGCGGCCCCGGCGCGCAGCCCAGCTGGTCGGCCTACCAGGCGCTGCGCATGCTGTCCCCGGAGACGCTGCTCGCCCGGATCCTGGCCGACCTGCGCGACGGCGCCGACGACACCGCGTTCGACGACGAGGTCACCCGCCGGGAGATCCGCGACCGGATCGCCGCCTTCCGCAAGATGATCACCGACGAGGTGCGGCGGCGGACCGCGGAGATCCGCGGCCGCGACCAGGTCGCCCGGACCGCGGTGCCCAAGCAGGTCGAGCAGGTGGAGTTCCTGTCCGCCTACGCCGAGCAGCTCGCGCAGCTGCGCCGCACGGTGCACCCGCTGGCCCGGCGGCTGGCCTCCCGGCTGGCGGTGCGCCGCAAGCACGCCCGGCGCGGCACCCTGGACATGCGGCGCACCCTGCGCCGGTCGATGTCCACCGGCGGCGTCCCGATGCGCCCGGCCTACCGCACCCGCCGCCCCGGGCGCCCCGAGCTGGTGGTGCTCTGCGACGTCTCCGGGTCGGTGGCCGGGTTCAGCCACTTCACCCTGCTGCTGGTCCAGGCGCTGCGCGAGCAGTTCAGCAAGGTCCGGGTGTTCGCCTTCGTCGAGCGCGCCGACGAGGTGACCCAGCTGTTCGCACCGGGCGCGGAGCTGTCCGGGGTGATGCAGCGGGTGCTGCGCGAGGCCGATCTGGTGGCGTTCGACGGGCACAGCGACTACGGCGGGGCGCTGGGCGGGTTCGCCGAGGACTACGGCGACGCGATCACCGCGAAGACCTCGCTGCTGATCCTCGGCGACGGGCGCACCAACTACCGCGACCCGAACCTGCGGGTGCTCGCCCGACTGGTCGCGCAGGCCCGGCACGCGCACTGGCTCAACCCGGAGCCGCGCCGGCAGTGGGGCAGCGGCGACTCGGCCGCCCTGCGCTACGCCGACGTGGTGCCGATGCACGAGTGCCGCACGGCCGGCCAGCTCGCCGACGTGGTGGAGTCGCTGCTCCCGGTGTGACGGGCGCACACGCCACGCCATCGGGGCTTGACGCTGCGTGGCCGGGTCGGCAGGGTCGCTCACCATCCGGGTGGCCCGCGGCGGGGCGGGTCCCCACGAACCGAGGTGGTAGCTCGCTGATGACCGCTCCTCACCGCCCGCGCCGGGCCCGACTCCGCGCCGCGGCCGTGGCTGGGCTCGTCGCGCTCGCCGGTGCGCTGCTCACCGCCACGCCCGCCGTCGCCGCGCCGGCCGGTCCCGGCTGCGACCCGCTGGACGCCGCGACCGCCGCCCAACTCGCCGAGTGCGTCACCGTGGACGGCGTCACCGCGCACCTGGACGAGTTCCAGGCCATCGCCGACGCCAACGGCGGCACCCGGGCGTCGGGCACCCCCGGCTACGACGCCAGCGCCGACTACGTCGCCGCCACCGCCGAGGCGGCCGGGCTCACCGTCACCACCCAGGACTTCGACTTCCCGTTCTTCCAGCTGGACAGCGCCGCCTTCGCGCAGACCGCGCCCACCCCGACCACCTACGCCATCGGCACCGACTTCGCGGTCATGGCCCTGTCCGGCAGCGGTGAGGTCACCGGCAGGGTGGTCCCGGTGGACCTGCAGCTGCCCCCGGTCGGCGGTTCCACCAGCGGCTGCGAGGCCGCGGACTTCGCCGCGCTGCCGGCCGGCGCGATCGCCCTCATGCAGCGCGGCACCTGCGACTTCGGGGCCAAGGCGGCCAACGCCGCGGCGGCCGGCGCGGCCGGTGCGGTGATCATCAACGAGGGCAACGCGCCGGACCGGCAGGAGCTGCTGCTGGGCAACCTGGGCACCCCGGTGGGCATCCCGGTGCTCGGTGCGCCGTTCGCCCTGGGCGAGCCGCTGCAGGACGCCACGGTGACCATCCAGATCGACGCGATCAGCGAGATCCGCTCCACCAGCAACGTGTTCGCCGAGCTCCCCGGGACCAGCGCCGACCAGGTGTTGATGGTCGGCGGGCACCTGGACTCGGTGCCCGAGGGCCCGGGCATCAACGACAACGGCTCGGGCTCGGCGGCGATCCTGGAGGTCGCCGAGCAGTTCGCCGCGTCCACCCCGGCCACCACCGTCCGGTTCGCCTGGTGGGGCGCCGAGGAGCTGGGCCTGGTCGGGTCGGAGTTCTACGTCGCCTCGCTGGCCCCGGAGGAGGCCGAGCGGATCTACGGCTACCTGAACTTCGACATGGTCGGCTCGCCGAACTCGGTCAACTTCATCTACGACGGCGACGACTCCGACGCCGAGGGCGCCGGCCCCGGCCCGGCCGGCTCGGCCGGGATCGAGGGCGTGTTCGCCACGTTCTTCGCCGACCGCGGCCTGCCCGCGGAGGGCACCGACTTCAGCGGCCGGTCGGACTACGGGCCGTTCATCGCCGTCGGCATCCCGGCCGGCGGCCTGTTCACCGGGGCCGAGGGCATCAAGACCCCGGAGCAGGCCGCGGCCTACGGCGGCACCGCGGGCGAGGCCTACGACCCCTGCTACCACCAGGCCTGCGACACCCGCGACAACGTCGACGAGGAGACCCTCGAGCAGCACTCGGACGCCATCGCGGTCACCACGGCCACCATCGCCTTCGACCCGACGCTGATCACCGGGGCGCCGGCGAGCGGCGGCGCGGCGCCGACGGCCGGTGGCGGCGCGGCCGGCGGCGGTCTCGCCCACGACCACGCCCTGCTGTCCTGACCTCCCACCGCACCTCTCACCGCACCTCCCACCGCGGCCCGCTCGACGGGCCGCCCGACTGATCCGGGGCGCCGGCGCGGACCCCGCGCCGGCGCCCCTTTCCGGCGCCGCTCCGCTCCTCCTGCACCCCCGCACCCCCGCACCGTGGACCGGTCCGATGCCGTGAGCCGTCTCCGGCGAACCACCTCGAACTGATGTTCGATGTGAGCTAGCCTGCGGGTATGGCGACCGACCTCGCGTGGCAGCCGTCCCTGTTCGACGGGGCCGGCGGATCCGTGCGGCCGGACCCGGCGTTCGGTCGGCTGCGCCGCCACGACCTCGCCGACGGCGCCTGGGTCGACGTGGCCCCGCGCTGGCTGAGCGGCGCCGACGCGCTGCTGGCCCGGCTGCTCGACGAGGTCCCGTGGGACGCCCAGCGCCGGGTCCGGATGTACGACCGGATCGTCGCCGAGCCGCGGCTGACCCACCGCTGGGAACGGGGCGCCGCGACCGCCCCGCCGGAGGTCCTGCTGGAGATGGCCGACCTGCTCGGCGCCCGGTACGGCGTCGAGTTCACGCAGATCGGGGCGAACCTCTACCGCGACGGGGCGGACAGCGTGGCCTGGCACGGCGACCGGGTGGCCCGCGAGCTGCCGACGGCCACCGTGGCACTGGTGTCCCTCGGCGCGGTGCGGCCGTTCCGGTTGCGCCCGGTCGGCGGTGGCGAGGGGGTCGGCTTCCTGCCCGGCCCCGGCGACCTGCTGGTGATGGGCGGCAGCTGTCAGCGCACCTGGCAGCACGCGGTGCCGAAGGTGCGCGCCGCGGCGCCCCGGATCAGCGTGCAGTTCCGCCACGCCTACCCGCGCTGACCGGGGCGCCGGTGGCTGCCCCCGCACCCGTCGGTGGACCAGCAGCACGGCCGGCCCGCGCCGCTGCACCGCGACCAGCTCCAGCTCGACGCCCGGTCCGCCCGCCGGGAACAGCCGCTCACCCCGCCCGGCACGGTGGGGAACACCAACTGCCGGTACTCCTCCACCAGGTCGCGCGCGGCCAGGTCGTGCACCAGGCCCGTGCTGCCGATCACGATCACGTCCCGCTCGGCGGCGAGCCCGGGCAGCGCGGCGACCGCGTCGCCGTCGATCAGCGACGAGTTGGCCCAGGCGCCCACCCCGGTCAGCGTCCGGGAGGCCGCCAGCTTGTCCGCGCGGTTCATCGCGTCGGCGAACCCGCCGCTGCGGCCCGGCCAGCGCCGGGAGAACAGCTCCCAGGTACCGCGCCCGAACAGCAGGGCGCCGCCGCCCAGCAGCGGTCCGCCGACGTCGTGCTGGAGATGCCGCCGGTCCCGCTCTGGTACCGCGGCCGGGAGGACTGCGGCCGGTTCATCGCGCACGTGTTCACCAGGCGCGGGACGGGCTGGCGGATGCTCCCGGCCGCGGCCAACGGGCAGCCGGCGCTGGTCGCCTACGTCCCCGACGGCGGCGTCCACCGGCTGCACACCCTGCAGGTCGTCTCGCTCCGCGGCGGCCTGGTCTCGCGGGTGGTGGTCTTCCAGGCCCCCCGGGTCCTCGCCGCGTTCGGGTCGGCCGACGTCCTCAGGTGAGGAGGGGGCGTGCGGCGGCGGGTTGTCTACGCTGCGGCGGTGCAGCGCAAGATCGGGGTGATGGGCGGGACGTTCGATCCGATCCACCACGGCCACCTGGTGGCGGCCAGCGAGGTGGCCGACCGGTTCGGGCTCGACGAGGTCGTCTTCGTGCCCACCGGGCAGCCGTGGCAGAAGTCGGAGCGGCAGGTCAGCCGGGCCGAGGACCGCTACCTGATGACCGTGGTGGCCACCGCGTCCAACCCCAGGTTCTCGGTCAGCCGGGTCGACATCGACCGCGGCGGCCCGACCTACACCGCCGACACCCTCACCGACCTCAGCGTCGACCACCCCGACGCCCGGCTGTACTTCATCACCGGCGCCGACGCGCTGGCGCAGATCCTGTCCTGGCAGAAGCTGGACAGGCTGTTCGAGCTGGCGCACTTCGTCGGCGTCACCCGCCCGGGCTACACCCTGGGCGACGACCACCTCCCCGAGGGCGCGGTCTCCCTGGTCGAGGTGCCCGCCATGGCCATCTCCTCCACCGACTGCCGGCGGCGGGTCGCCGGCGGGCACCCGGTCTGGTACCTGGTGCCGGACGGGGTGGTCCAGTACATCTCCAAACGCCGGCTCTACCGCCCCGCGACGCCCTGACGCGGCGGCATCAAGAGGTCCCGAGCCGTGCTGCTGCGGTCGGTCCTGGACGGCCGCAGCGGAGATGCCGGAGCGCGCCAGGATCCGGTCGATCGATCACCGACCGGGTAGCTGCACGACCATGGCGACCCCGAGCGGTCCGCGGCCCTTCCCCGCGACGACGAAGCCGGCCCGGCTGTACAGCCGGGCGGCGGGGTTGTGGAGGTGGACGTTGAGGGCCAGCCGGTCGTAGCCGTGCTCGGCGGCGCGGGCGGCGAGCGCGGTGAGCAGGCGAAGACCGACGCCGTGCCCGCGGTCGGCGGGCATCACCGCGACGACGAGTTCGGGGACCGGAGCGCCGTCGGGTGTCACGAGCAGCGAGGGCTCCCTGAAGTGCCACCAGGCCGCACCGACGGGACGGCCATCGTGGTCGAGCGCCAGCACGCTCGTGTCCGGCGACGGGGGAAGGCCCTGCGCCAGCTCGGGATCGTCGACCGGGGGCAGCGGGCGGCCCTCGATCGTGGAGGCGAATCTGGCCATCTCGATGATGAACGCCGCGTCGGACGGCTCGCCCGTTCGGACCGGCACGTTGCAGATGCTACGACTGGGACACGTACCACCCGATTCGCGTCGTCACGCTGCCCGCACGCCGCCCCGTCAGCGATGGCGTTCGACCTGGAGCACGGAGCGGCGGACCCCGACGGCTTCCTCGGCTTCGCCCGGTCCCCGCTGCTCCCGGACCGGCGGCGCTGGTTGGTGGACACGGTGTCCCGGTTCGGCTGATCGCACCCGCCGACGAGGCCAGGCGTCGGGCCGAGTCCCCTCACCTGCGCATCGCCGTCCCGGCCGGACGGGAGCGTCGGCTCAGGACGGCGCGCGCCGGGTCGGCGGGTCGGTCCGCCATCGCTGTCGATCCCGGGCATGCCCGTCCGTCGTAGTCGACGAGGGCGTCGCCCGACGCGCTCGAGACCACGGAGGACACCCCGATGACCACCACCCACACCCTCACCGTCCCCGGCGGCCGGCAGTACTACGAGGTCCGCGGATCCGGGCCGCTGCTGGTGCTCCTGGGCTCGCCGATGGCCGCGGCGTTCTTCGCGCCGATGGCCGACGCGCTGGCCGACGACCACACCGTCGTCACCCTCGACCCGCGCGGCATCGGGCGCAGCTCGGTGGACGACCCCGAGCAGGACTCCACCCCCGACCTGCGCGCCGACGACGTCGCGGCGGTGCTGGCCGCGCTGGGTGCGGACGCCGCCGACGTGTTCGGCAGCAGCGGTGGCGCGGTGACCGGGCTCGCGCTGGTGACCCGGCACCCCGGCCGGGTCCGCACGCTCGTCGCGCACGAGCCGCCGGTGGTGGAACTGCTCCCCGACGCGGCCGAGCAGCGGGCCACCACCGACGAGATCGTGGCGACGTTCCGCCGCGAGGGCGTCGGCGCGGCGTGGGCGGCGTTCATGGGCAACGCCGGGTTCGAGCCCGACGACGACGGCGCCCCCGCCGCGCCCCCCGGCGACTCCTCCGAGCAGGACCTCGCCGACAGTGCCCGCTTCTTCGGCCACGAGCTGCAGGGCACCACCCGCTACGTCCCCGACGTCGCCGCCCTGACCGCGTCCTCGACCCGGATCGTCGTCGGGATCGGCGCGGACTCCGGCGGCCTGGTCACCCACCGCACGTCGACCGCGCTGGCCGAGCGGCTCGGCGCCCCACCGGTGGAGTTCCCGGGCGACCACGGGGGATTCGTCGGTCAGCCCCGGGAGTTCGCCGACGCGCTGCGCGAGGTGCTCGCCGGCTGACGCCTCACGCGCCGACCGGCGGCACCCGCACGCTGGTCATGAGCAGCGTCGTGACGTCGTGGTTGCGGTCGATCTGCACGTCGTCCACGCAGGTGTGGATCATCAGCAGGCCCAGGCCGGGCTGGGTCGGGGTGGGGCACCAGCGCCGGTTGTCCGACACCCCGACCACCACCCGCCGCCAGCCGCCCGCGTCGATGAACGGGCGGGCGGCCACCCGCACCTCGGCGGCGAAGGCGGGGGAGTCGGCGTGCTCGACCGCGTTGGACACCGCCTCGCTCACCGCGAGCACGATGTCGTCGACCTCCTCCGCGGGCCAGCACAGGGCGGCCAGCCAGGTGCGGAACCGCTGGCGCACGACCGAAAGCGACACCGGGTCGGCCATGAGCACCATGGACATCACCGCGGGGGTGACCGGTTGCTGGACCGGTTCGGCCACGCTCACCCCCGATCAGCCCGCGACGGCCTCGGGCACCGTGTCGTACATGGACAGCACCTCGTCCAGGCCCATCGTGCGGATCGGCCGCATCACCGGCCGGGTCCGGTCCACGACCACCCGCAGCGGCGTGCTGGCGGCGCGGGCGTCGTCGTTGAGCGACACCAGCACCCCCAGGCCGGAGGAGGACAGGAACTCGACCGCGAGCAGGTCCAGGACGACCGGTCGGCCGTTCGCGGCCTGCAGCGCGTCACCGGCCGCCTCGGCCAGCCGGCCGCCGGTGCTCAGGTCAACCTCCCCGCGGACGGCGAGCACGACGCATCCGTCCCGGTCCTCCCGGGAGACGGTCATCAGCAGTTCGGCGGGCGGAACGCCGCCGAGCGGACCAGTCATGCTGGCGGAGCGTACAGAGGGGGAGTCCGCGCCCCCCGGTGCCCGGGGGTGGGCGCGGGCGGCCGGGTCCGGCGAGCTGGCGGCATGGTGGGAGGTACCCCGTGGACGGTGGGTCGCACACCTGCCACGGGACCTCCGGTGCCGGGCGGCGGGACCGGTCCGCGGCCTGGGACACTGGTCGGGACAAGGCGGGCCGGCGGGTCCACCGGGGAAGGGGAACCGTGACGGCCACCGACCAGGCCCTCGACATGGCCCGCGTGGCCGTCGTCGCAGCCGCGGACAAGAAGGCGCAGGACATCGTCGTGCTCGACGTGTCCGAGCAGCTCGTCATCACCGACTGCTTCGTGATCGCCTCGGCGCCCAACGAGCGCCAGGTGCAGGCGATCGTCGACGAGGTCGAGGAGAAGCTGCGCCTGCACGGGGCCAAGCCGACGCGGCGCGAGGGCACCCGGGAGGGGCGCTGGGTGCTGCTGGACTTCGTCGACGTCGTCGTGCACGTCCAGCACGCCGAGGAGCGCGGGTTCTACGGTCTCGACCGGCTGTGGAAGGACTGCCCCCGGGTGCAGTTCCCCGAGGCCGAACCGGACCCGACGGCCGCCCCGGCCGCCGACCGGATCGAGGGCGGCACCGGGTGACGCTGCGGATGCTGGTGCTGCTGCGCCACGGCCAGACCGACTACAACGTGGCCGGCCGCATGCAGGGACACCTCGACTCGGTGCTCACCGACACCGGCCTGGCCCAGGCGGTGGCCGCGGCCCCGGACATCGCCAAGGTCGCCCCGGAACGGATCATCAGCTCCGACCTGCAACGCGCCCGCCACACCGCCGACCTGGTCGGCGGGGCCTGCGGGCTGCCGATCACGCTCGACCCGCGGCTGCGCGAGACCCACCTCGGCGAGTGGCAGGGCCGCACCGTGCTGGAGATCGAGCGGGACTACCCGGGGGCGATCGCGGCCTGGCGGGCCGACCCGACGTGGGCGCCGCCCGGGGGCGAGTCGAGGGTGGACGTCGTGCGCCGTTCCCGGCCGGTGGTCGAGGAACTCGACGACGAGCTGGCCGGCGCGGTCGCGGCCACCGTGGTCCTGGTGGCGCACGGCGGCCTGATCGCCGGGCTGGTCTGCGGCCTGCTCGGCCTGCCCACCTCGGCCTGGCCGTCGGTCGGCGGGTTGGGCAACTGCCGGTGGGCTGTGCTGGCCCGTCGCGACGACCACCCGCGCTGGAGGTTGACCGGCTACAACGTCGGCGCGGCGGGGTGACCCCGGGGGCCGGCCCGACGCTGCTGGTGCTGGCCGACTCGCTGGCCTTCCACGGCCCGCAGCGGGCCGAGCCGGCCGACGAGCCGGGGCTGTGGCCCAACGTCGCCGCGGCCGAGCTGGGCGGTCGCGCCGAGCTGGTCGCCGGGATCGGCTGGACCGCCCGGCACGCCTGGCACGCGCTCACCCACGATCCGCGGGTCTGGGCGCTGCTGCCCGAGGTGGACGCGCTGGTGCTGGGGGTGGGCGGGATGGACACCCTGCCGTCCCCGCTGCCCACCGCGCTGCGCGAGCTGATCCCGGTGCTCCGCCCGGCCGGGCTGCGCCGCGCCGTCCGGACCGCGTACCTCGCCGCGCAGCCGGTACTGGCCCGGGGATTCGCCCGGGTGCTGCCCGGCGGTGGCCCGGTTGCGCTGCCGCCGCGGGAGACCGTCCGGCACCTGGAGCTGTGCCGACGGGCGGTGCTGGCCCTGCGGCCGGGGATCCCGGTGGTCGCGGTCCTGCCGCCGGTCCACCGGGCCGCGGTGTACGGGGCCGTGCACGCCGGGCGCCCGGCCGCGGAGCGGGCCACCCGGGCCTGGGCCGGCGCCGTCGGGGTCGAACTGCTCGACCTGCGCGCGCTCGTGGGCGAGCACGTCCTGGCCGGGCACGGCAACCCGGACGGCATGCACTGGGGCTGGGCGGCGCACAAGGCCGTGGGCGGGGCCTGCGCCGAGCTGCTGCTCCCGACGCTGCGGATGTGAGCTGGGGCACTAGGGTTGCCGGTCGTGCACGTCGCCGTCGTCACCGACTCCACCGCCTACCTCCCCGACGGCATGGCCGAGGCCCGCGGGCTACGGGTGGTGCCCCTGGAGGTGCGGCTGGGATCCCGGGTCGGCCGGGAGGGTGTCGACATCGACACCCCGCAGCTGGTCGCCGCGCTGGCCGACAAGTCGCTGACCGTGCAGACCTCCCGGCCGACCCCGGCCGAGTTCGCCGGGCACTTCCGCGCCGCCCTGGCCGCCGGTGCACCCGCGGTGGTCTCGGTGCACCTGTCGCGCGAGCTGTCGGGCACCTGGGACGCCGCCCGCCAGGCCGCCGAGGAGGTCGACGCCGGCCGCGTGCACGTCGTCGACTCCCAGGCCACCGGCATGGGCCTCGGCTTCGCCGTGCTGGCCGCGGCCGATGTCGCCGATGCCGGCGCCGACGGCGCGGCGGTGGAATCCGCCGCGGTCGACGTCGCCGAGCGCTGCCGGATGTTCTTCTCCGTGGAGACCCTGGACCGGCTGCGCCGCGGCGGCCGCATCGGCACCGCGGCCGCCCTGTTCGGCACGGCGCTCGCCGTCAAGCCGTTGCTGCACGTGGCCCAGGGCCGGATCCTGCCGCTGGAGAAGGTGCGCACGACCGCCAAAGCCGCCCAGCGGCTCGTCGAGCTGGCCGTCACGGCCGCCGGCGACGGCCCCGTCGACCTCGCCGTGCACCACCTGGGAGCGGCAGCCCGGGCCGAGGAGGTGGCCGCGCGACTCCGCGAACG
>DASQMQ010000235.1:0-2910 GCA_035645455.1 Pseudonocardia sp. | reverse complement strand
GGTGGGCGGCGCGGCCCTGGACGCCGAGCTCGCCCGCGGCGACGAGCACGCCGAGCTGTGCCTGCGGCTGACCCGGGCTGCGATCGTCGGAGGGCGGTGGGAGCAGGCGCGGGAGTACGTGCACCGCGCCGGGCGGCGCGGTGATCCCCGGTCGCTGGCCCTGGAAGCGGAGGCGGCGTACGGCTCGGGGGACGCCGACCGGGCCGCCGAACTCGCTGCAGCTGTGATCGACCGCGTCGACTCCGACGACAGCGGGAACCACGCCGGCCTGGCGACGAGCCCCGGCGGGAACGGGACTGCCGACCCGGCCGGTAATCCCCGCACCGACCCACGCCCGGGGGACCGGGCGGCGATCCTGTGCCAGGCGCTGATGGTCCGGGCGCGCAGCGACCGCGGCGCCGACCCGGCCCTCGCCACCGACCTCCTCCGGCGCGTCGTGCAGGTCGCGTCGGAGCACGGCCTGACCCAGTGGCGGACCGAGGCGGTGTTCGCGCTCGGCAGCTTCGAGCACAGCGGCGGCGACCCGGATGAGCCGTCCCTCGTCGCGGCCCGCGAGCTGGCCGAGCGCACCGGCCTGCTCAGCTACGCCGTGCAGGCCGACCTGCTGCGCTCGGACACCGCCCTGCAGGTCGACGGGCCGGCCGCCGCGCTGCCGCAGGCCCGGCGCACCGCCGAGCAGGCCGAGCGGCTCGGGCTGACCGCGCTGCAGGCGATGGCCGAGGTGTTCACCGCGGCCGCCGCCGCGCTGCTCGGCGATCACGCGACCACGACCGCGATGCTCGCCGCGGCCACGGCCCGGGCCGACGCGCCGGTGGAGGTGCGCGCGCTGACCCCGGTCGTGCGTGCCCTGCCCCACCTCGCCCGCTACGACCTGCCGCGGGCGTCCGCGCTGGTCGACCGGGGTATACCGATGATGTTCGGGCACGGCTCGGCGGTGCCGATCGAGTACGTCGGGCTGTGGGCGCTGTTGCGCACCGCGGTGGCCGACCGCGACCAGGAGGCACGCGAGGTGCTGCGCGGCCACTACACCGGGCGGGCCGCGGCCAACCGGGCCGCGCTCGCCTACGCCGATGCGATCGCCATCGGGCGCGCGGGCTCGCCCGCCGAGGCAGCCGCGCGGTTCGCCGCGGCCGAGCAGCTGATCACCGGGCTCCCCTGGTGGCAGCGACTGCTGCGGCTGCCCGCTCTGGAGGCCGCCGTGGCGGACGGCTGGGGCGACCCGGTCCCGGCGCTGCGCGTCGACCTGGCCGCCCACGAGCAGGCCGGCCAACCGGGATGGGCCCGCACCTGCCGCGACCTGCTGCGCGCCGCCGGCGCCCCGACCCGCCGGCGCGGCGGCCCGCCGGTTCCCCCGGAGCTGCGCGCCCGCGGCGTCACCTCCCGGGAGGCCGAGGTGCTCGCCCTGGTCGCCGACGGGCTGACCAACGCCCAGACCGCGGAGCGGTTGTTCCTGTCCCCGCGCACCGTCGACACCCACGTGGCCCGGCTGTTGGCCAAGACCGGGGCCGCCGACCGGAGCGGGCTGCGCCGGTGGACGACCGGGGAGGCCCGGGACGAGTAGGTGGGTATCACCGGTGCCCGCTCACCCTCGCGCGCCGGCGGCGGCCCGCGGGCACGATGGCCCCATGCCCCCCACCCGCGGTTCCACCGACTACGACGAGTCCGACCTGCGGGTGAACGGCGCGGAAGATCACGCCGCCGGCTCCACCGCCGTCGCGGTGTCGCTGAAGCGCTCGCTGGAGCGGATGGGCCCGGCCCGGACGGCCCGCACCCTGCTCAGGTTCAACCAGGCCGAGGACTTCGACTGCATGAGCTGCGCGTGGCCGGACCCCGACCCGGGGCACCGGGCGGTCGCCGAGTTCTGCGAGAACGGCGCGAAGGCCGTGGCCGAGGAGGCCACCAGGGACCGGGCCACCCGGAGTTCTTCGCCGGCCACAGCATCGCCGATCTCGACCGGCACTCGGAGATGTGGCTGGGCCAGCAGGGCCGGATCACCCATCCGATGGTCAAGCGCCCCGACGGCACCCACTACGAGCCGATCGGCTGGGACGAGGCCTTCGCCTCGAACATGTGCCACGAGTCGACCTCGGTCGCGCTGCAGGAGTCGATCGGGATCGGCAAGGCCAGCGTCACCCTCGATGACGTGTACCAGGCCGAGCTGATCGTGATCGCCGGTCAGAACCCGGGCACCAACCACCCGCGGATGCTGACCGCGCTGGAACACGCCAAGCGCAACGGCGCCCGGATCCTGACCATCAACCCGCTGCGCGAGGCCGGCCTGCTGCGCTTCAAGAACCCGCAGAACGTGCGCGGCGTGGTGGGGCACGGCACCGGCCTGTCCGACCTGCACCTGCCCATCCGGATCAACGGCGACCTGGCGCTGTTCCAGGCGTTCGGAGCGCTGCTGGCCGAGTGGGACGCCCTCGACGGCGAGTTCGTGGACGAGTTCACCACCGGCTTCGCCGCCTGGCGCGAGCGCGTCGGCGCGTTGGACTGGGACGTCGTCACCGAGGCGACCGGGCTGTCCCGCGAGCAGATCACCGGGGCCGCGCGGATGCTGCAGCGGTCCGGGCGGACGGTGTACTGCTGGGCGATGGGCCTGACCCAGCACCGCAACGGCGTCGCGACGATCAAGGAAGTGGTCAACCTCGCGCTGGCCCAGGGCGGCATCGGCCGCCCCGGTGCGGGGCTGTTCCCGGTCCGCGGGCACTCCAACGTGCAGGGCGACCGCACGATGGGCATCTGGGAGCGCGCGCCGCAGTCGTTCCTGGACTCGCTGCAGCGCGAGTTCGGCTTCGACCCGCGAGGTCAACGTGCGGCCGCACCCGCCGCGCGACTCGCGCACCTTCACCACCGACTCGGGCAGGGCGGAGTTCGTCGTCTACCCGATCGAGGTCGGGCAGGTCCCGC
>DASQMQ010000234.1:0-5010 GCA_035645455.1 Pseudonocardia sp. | reverse complement strand
CGACGGCCTGGGGGTCAAGCCGCCGTGCTACCGGTGACGGACGACCCGGTGCGCACCGTGGTCCAGTACGGCGGGCACTGGGTGGCCTTCCAGGAATGGCTGCTGCGCGACGGGGCCCCGCTGCCCGAGCACATCACCTGGACCGGCCTGGACCGGGCCCGGCCCGCGCCGGGCGTGCTGGCCGCGATCGTCGACGCAGACCTGGTGGTGCTCGGCTCGTCGAGTCCGGTCGCCTCGTTGCTGCCGATCCTGGGCGTGGCGGGGGTCGGCGAGGCGCTGCGGGCGCGCCGCGCGCGGACCATCGCGCTCAGCCCGGTCGTCATGAACCGGCCGGTCGTCGTCGAGCGCGACCGGCACCGGGCCCGGGCGAGGGCCATGCTGCTGACGGCCCGGGGCATCCCGCACACGGTGGCCGGGCTCGCCGGGCTGCTGCGCCCGTTCGCCGGTCGGATGGTGATCGACCCGGTCGACGCCGCGAGCGCTGGTCCGGTGGCCCGGTCGGGGATGGAGCCGCTGCTCGCCCCGGTGATCGGGCTCGATGGTCCGGAGCGGTCAGCGCAGGTGCGGGCGCTACTGGCCGCAGGCCCCGCGCAGCGGGCCGATCGGGAGTGAGCATGGCCGGACCGCTGGCCCGCTGCGCTTCCTGCCCGACGGCTACCGGCAGCTCGGCGACGATGCTGCCGAGCTCCTCGGTGTCGCGCCGGCACCGAGGCGCATGCCGGAGTAGCCGCACGGGGCGGTTCCCAGCTGCAACGCCGTGCTGAAGGACCACGCCACGACGTTGCTCACCTGAGCCGCCCGACCGACCCCTCCACGACCAGCATCCGGACGGAGATCAGCGGTGAAGGCTGACGAGCGTCACCGCAGCGCCGCCGTCTTCAGCAGCGCCACTGACCGGTCGAGCTCCGCGGTGGCGATGGCGATGGCGGCCTCGGTGAGCAACTCGGGAACGATCTCCGCGGCGAGCCGGTCGCAGTAGGTCGCGGGGTCCATCCGGAACCAGCCCGACGCCAGGGCGATGCCCGCGTGGTCGAACCGCCACAGCCGGTCGGCGTCACGGACCAAGGCGTCCTCCAACGACCTGGCCTCCTTGCGGGTGTCGTGACCATCGATGATGGCGACGACGGCCTCGACGAACACGTCGGGGTACCCGAGCGGGGGCAGTACCTCGCGGGCGATCCGGCAGCTCTGCTTCTCGTGCTCGTAGCGGATCATCGAACGGCGCCAGTCCCCGGAGAAGCCCTCGGTGAGGATGCGCTCCTCGTCGACGCGCGCCCAGCCGACGTCGTGCAGCAGGATCGCGACGCGCACCACGAGCCGGTCGGCATCGGGATAGGCGTCGCAGAGCCGCTCCGCGTAGGCCAGCGAGATCGGCAGGTGGATGGCATTGCTCCGGGTCCGCGTGTAGTCCGCCACCGCCGACCAGAGGGGGTCGAGATCCGCACCGCGCGCCGGGGTGAGCGAGATCGGTGAGATGTCGACGGCACACGAGGTGGCAACCGGCGTAGGTGGCAGGGCCGTCGTCATGGGGTCTCGTTTCTGGTACGGGTCAGATGAACTGCCGGCCGCCATCGACCACGATCGTCTGGCCGGTGATGAAGGCGCTGTCCGGCCCGGCGAGGAACAGGGCCGCGCCGACGATGTCCGCGGCCCGCGCGGCGCGGCGCAGAGCGCCGCGATCGACGCCGTAGTTCTCGGCATCCTGCACCAGCCCGTAGCTCGCCCCGGTGAGGGTGAAGCCGGGCGCGATCGCGTTGACCGTGATCGACCGCCGCCCGAGTTCCTTGGCCATCACCCGGGTCAGGGCGATGACCCCGCCCTTGGACGCCACGTAGTGCAGCCAGTTCTCCGATCCGCTGTAGACGGTGGCGGAGGACAGGTTGACCACCCGGGCGCCGTCGGGCAGGTAGGGGCTGCAGGCCCGCACGACCAGCCACGGGCCCTTGAGGTTGACGCCCATGACGCGGTCCCACTCGTCGGGGTCGATCTCCTCCAGCGGGGACCGGGTCACCGTCGCGTAGATCGCGGCGTTGTTGACGATCACCTGGATCCGCCCCCCGCCGAACTCGGCGACACCGCCCGCCACCTCGGCGCACGACCCGGGCGAGGTGACGTCGAGCCGACCGTGCCAGGCCTCGGCGCCGGCGTCGGCCACCAGGCGGGCGGTCTCCTCGGCGCCGTCGGTGTCGATGTCGGCGACCGCCACCCGGTAGCCGCGGTCGGCGAAGCCGAGAGCGAAGCCGCGCCCGAGGTCACCGGCCGCACCCGTGACGAGCACGGTGCGCCCGGCGCCCTCCGGGGTCGGGTCCGGCACGGTCAGTCCTCGCCCGGCTCATCCGCGAGGATCTCGACGCGGCCCGCGGTGCCGTCCACCCGGACCCGCTGCCCGGTCCGGATCGTGGTGGAGCCGTTGCCGGTGCCGGTGACCGCGGGCAGGCCGTACTCGCGGCACACGATCGCGGCGTGGCTCATCATCCCGCCGATGTCGGTGACCGTGGCCCTGATCTTGCCGAAGATCGGGCCCCAGGACGGCGCGGTGATCGTGGCGACGAGGATCTCGCCCTCCTGCACCTCGCCCAACTGGTCGGCGTGGGTGATCACCCGGGCCGGGCCCTCGACCACGCCGGGCGAGGCGGCCATGCCGGTGATCGCGCCGCCGGCGCCCCCGTCGTCGCCGAGCCACTGCTGCACCTGCTCGGTGGTGATGCCGTAGAGCATCATCGTGAACGGCTCGGTGATCTGTGCGGGCGGCGTGTTGAGCGCGGGCTGCGGCCGCTGGGTGGACAGCGCGTCGATGATGCCCCGGCGGCGCTCGATCTCCGCGGGCCAGTAGTGCGGGCCGGTGGCCGGCGCCCCGACGGCCCATCCGGTGATCAGGTCGAAGATCGCGTCGCGGACCTCGCCGCGGGTCAGGTAGAGCATGTCCTCGCGGTCGGCCCAGAAGCCAGCGTCCACGAACACCGCACCCAGTTCGCGGACCTTGCGCCAGAACACGCCCATGGTCCAGTGCTCGATGTAGAAGTTGTGGTTCTCCACGTACGGGTACGCGGTGGCGGCGAGGCCGCGCTTGGCGTCGAACGCGGCGAGGTCTTCCCCCGCGATCAGGTCGCGGTACTCGGCGATGATCCGGTTCCGCTCGGCGACGAGTTCCTGCACCGGCCGCAGGATCTGCTGGCCGTCGTCGAGTCGGCGGATGTAGTCGCCGATGTAGCCGAGCGGGATCTCCGGGTGTTCGAGCCAGTACTTGTCGTGGCCGTAGAAGCCGTTGCCGACGGTGAAGTTGAACCACGGGTCCTGCGCGGCGGTGTAGGCCGACAGCCACGTCGAGCCGCCGTCGCGGCGGCCGATCCGGTCGAGCGTGCCGGCCACGTCGTCGGGGTCGGCGAAGGCCGCCTGCAGGCCGAGTTCGACGGCGAGGGCGGCGAGCTTCTTGAGTTCGTCGTCGGGCCGGAACAGTTCCATGTCGACGCCCTGGACCATCATGGCGATCGCCTGGTCGGGGATGTCGGGGAACAGTTGCTGGCAGCAGCCGAAGAAGTCCAGGTAGGCGAGGTAGCCCAGGTTGAGGAACTCGAAGTGGTACTGCCAGGCCTGGTAGCACAGCTGGATCAGCCGGTCGTAGTTCTCCATCAGGACCTCGGAGCCGTCCTTGCCCGTGCCGCTGACGATGTCGTCGAACGGCACGACGTCGGGCAGCGGTGCGAAGGTGAGCGCATCCATCTCGTCGATGGTCGCCCGCACCTTCAGCCGCCAGGCCTCGAGCAGGCTGTCCCAGTTCTGGAAGTAGTGCCCGGCCCGGCGCTCGAACTCCGGGACCCTGGCCGGGATCTCGTGCTCGGGCACGGGCACCGGGCTCATGTAGAGGTAACCCAGGTGGATCTTGAACTCGATGCCGTTGGCCGGCGGGATGAGCAGGTGCCGGGTGTTGTACTGGCCCAGGCACTTCACCGAGAACTCCGCGCCGATCGTCTCGAACGGCTTGAACACCGTCGGCCAGTGTTGGCTGTCGCAGAACCAGAACTTCTCGTCCTCGCCGCCGCTCAGGTTCTGGAAGACCAGGTTGTACGGGTAGAGCTTCTCCCACCCCTCGGCCCCGGGCGGGACGGACAGCTCGGAGGGCTTCGGGAAGGACCTTGTCGGCGGCGCAGTCGTCGGCGCAGTCGTCGGCGCAGTCGTTGTCGGCACGCTCATGTCGGGTTTCCTTGCGCTGGAGGGGGCTGGTGGCTCGGGTGGGCGGCGTGGGTTCTGGGGAGCGCGGTGGAGGCGGTCAAGCGGGGGAAGGGGCGCTCATCGGCGTCGTGGTGACCGCGCCGAGGCGGGGCACGGTGGGCGACGGCGGTGCGGTGCGGGCACCCGCGGAGTGCACGGTCTCCGGCCGGGACTGCAGCACCACGAGGTTCTGGCCCGCGGGTAGTTCGGTGTCGAACGCCCACTCGACGTCCTGCGGGCAGCCGTAGTGCTTCTCGGTGCGCTTCGCCATCGCCGCGACGGCCCGGACCTCGTCGTCGGTCATGCACCGGCGCGTGCGGCGGGCGGGGTCGACCTCGCGTTCGACGAGCCGGCCCGCCGTGGGGTCCGGGACCAGTTCGGCGTGCTTGTCGCCGATGGTCTGCCGGACGACCGACAGCATCACCTTGTCCACGAGGATGTGGTCCGGGGTCACCTGACCGGAGACCACCATCTCGCCCAGCCCGTAGGACGCCTCGATGGTGATCTTGGAACGGTCCCCGGTGGCGGGGTTGAGGGTGATGGCCACCCCGGACACGGCCGAGTTGACCATCTTCTGCACGGCGACCGCGGTGGACAGCCCCGCGTCGCCGATGCCGTTGCGGAGGCGGTAGAGGATGGCCCGGCTGGTGTAGAGCGACGCCCAGCAGTCGCGGATCCGCCGCAGCACCGCGTCCGCACCGATCAGCCACAGGTAGGTGTCCTGCTGGCCGGCGAAGCTGGCCTCGGGGAGGTCCTCGGCGGTGGCCGAGGACCGGACGGCGACGGGGACCCCACCGGGGA
>DASQMQ010000233.1:0-17145 GCA_035645455.1 Pseudonocardia sp. | reverse complement strand
CCTTCGACCTCGGCACGACGACCGTCTTCGCGACCCTGCTGGACCTGGCCACGGGCACGCCCGTCGCCGTCGCGTCGCTGCTCAACCCCCAGCAGCCCTACGGCGCCGATGTGATCACCCGGATCAGCGCGACGATGATGGACCCCGACGCCCTCGGCCGCCTCACCGCGCTCGCCCACGAGGGCCTCGACCAGCTCGCCGGTGAGGTGTGCGCGGACGGCGGCGTCGACCGGCGCGAGGTCTACGAGATCGCCCTCGCCGGCAACGCCACGATGTCCCACCTCGCGCTCGGCCTGGACCCCGAGCCGCTGGGCGTCGCCCCGTTCGTGATGGCCTCGCGGTCGTTCGACGAGCTCACCACCGCCGACCTCGGCGTCGCCGTGCACCCGCGGGCCCGCGCGTACCTGTTCCCGGCGCTCGGCGCCTACGTCGGCGGTGACATCGTCGCGGGCGCCCTCGCGTCCGGGATGGACCGCGACCGCCGGATCCGGCTGTTCATCGACATCGGCACGAACTGCGAGATCCTCCTCGCGGCCGGCGACCGGTTGCTCGCCACCGCGGCCCCCGCCGGCCCGGCGTTCGAGGGGGCGGCCATCCGCTGCGGGATGCGGGCCGCGCCGGGCGCGGTCGAGGGCGTGAAGATCAGCGACGAGGACGTGGTGCTGCAGGTCATCGGCGACGTCGCGCCGGTCGGGCTGGCCGGGTCCGGGTTGGTCGACGCCGTCGCGGCGATGGCCGCCGCCGGGTTGGTCGACGCGTCGGGGCGCCTGGTCGCGCCCGACGCCCCCGGTGTTCCGCCCGGCCTGGCCGCGCGGCTGCGGCAGGTCGGCAAGGAGCGGGTGTTCGTGCTGGCGTCCCGGGGTGTCGACCTGGGCGAGCAGTGGGGCCGTGTCCCGGGCGACGACCCGGCCGGGTGGCTGTACCTGTCCCAGCGCGACATCCGCGAGCTGCAGTTCGCCAAGGCGGCCATCGCGACCGGCTGGACGTTGCTGCTGGAGGAGCAGGGGCTCACCGCCGCGGACGTCGCCCAGGTGCTGCTCGCCGGGTCGTTCGGCAGCTACCTGTCTCCGGCCAGCGCGGTGCGGCTCGGCCTGGTGCCCGACGTCGCGCTGCTGCGCATCGTCAGCGCGGGCAACGTGGCGGGGGAGGGGGCGAAGATGGCGTTGCTGTCGCTGCGCGAGCGGGCGGCGGCGCAGGCCCTGCTGGAGGAGGTGCACTACGTCGAGCTCTCCGACCGCCCGGACTTCAACGACCGGTTCGTCGACCGCCTCGCCTTCCCGGTCTGAAGGGCCTTCCCGCTCTGGCGCGTCTTCCCGTGCCCGGGTCGCCGTCGTGGCCTGCGGGGCGATCGCCCGCCACGTCGGCGACCTCGCCGCCCGCCGCGGCTGGCCCGTCGACGTGCATCCGCTCCCACCGCTGCTGCACAACCGTCCGGAGCGGATCGCCGCCGCGGTCGAGCGGAGGATCCGCGATCTGCGGCCGCGCTACGCCCGGGTGGCGGTCGGCTACGCCGACTGCGGCACCTACGGGGCGCTGGACGAGGTGTGCGGCCGGCTGGGAGTGCCCCGGCTGCCCGGCGCGGACTGCTACGAGGTGTTCGCCGGTACGGCGCGCCTGCGCGGGTTGCTGGAGGAGGAGCCCGGCACCTACGTGCTCACCGACTACCTCGTGACGTCGTTCCACCGCTCGGTCGTCGTCGAGCTCGGCCTCGACCGGTTCCCGCAGCTGCGCGACGACTACTTCGGCCACTACCGGCGCGTCGTCTGGCTCGCCCAGCACCCCACCGCCCGCCTTCGTGCGGCGGCCGAGCGGGCGGCGGGCGTGCTCGGCCTGCCGTTGGCGGAGGTCGTCGTCGGCGAGGTCCTGCTCGAACAGGCCCTGCAGGAACTGGTGGGGCCCGGTGCCCGGCCGGCCCGCGCCGGGTCGGGGTGCTGAGCCGTCGGACCGGTGCGACGCTCTGCCCATGACGGAGGACCTGAACGTGCTCGGTGGCCCCCTCGAGGGCTGCGGCACCGAACCGCTCACCGGCTTCTACCGGGACGGTTGCTGCAGCACCGGCCCCGAGGACCTGGGCAGCCACACCGTCTGCGCCGTGGTCACCGGCGAGTTCCTCGCCCACCAGCGCAGCGTGGGCAACGACCTGACCACCGCCCGCCCGGAGTACCGCTTCCCCGGCCTGCAACCGGGGGACCGGTGGTGCGTGGTCGCGGTGCGCTGGCTGCAGGCTCACGAGGCCGGCGCCGCTGCCCCGGTGGTGCTGGCCTCGACGCACGCGCGTGCCCTCGACCTGATCCCGCTCGAGGTGCTCCGGCAGCATGCGGTCGACGTGCCGACCGACCCGGGGTCGCTGGCCTGACACCGTCACCGGCGGGCCCGGTCGAACCGGATCCCCGAGACGATCCCGTCCGCCTCGGGCGAGCAGTGCGCGGTCAGCCGGCCGGCGGCCCGCTCCCGCGACGGGACGCCCGGGTCTCCTGGCCCGCTCGCAGCGCTGTCAGCGGGCGGGGTCGACCATGGTCATCCCGGCGACTGCCGCCCGGTCGAAGCCGGGGAGGAGCGCTGCCGCCTCGGCGAGTCCGATCGTGCGTTCGATCAGCCGCTGGGGCCGCAGCGCACCCTGCTCGATGAGCGCCATCATGGCGGGGTAGTCGACCGCAGCCATCCCGTGACTGCCCAGCAGGTCGAGCTCCCACGCGATCACCCGCGCCATCGGCACCCGGGGGTGGCCCTCGATCGGCGGCAGCAGCCCGACCTGGACGTGGCGGCCCCGACGGCGGAGGCTGAGGATCGCATCGGCACAGGTCTGCTCGCTGCCGACCGCGTCGACGGCGACGTGGCTGCCGCCGCCGGTGAGGTCGGCGACAGCGGCCGGGACGTCGGTGCCGTCGGTGCCGTCGGTGCGCAGCGTGTGCTCCGCCCCCAGGTCGGCGGCGACGGCGAGGGCCTCCGGGTTGCGGTCCACCGCGACCACCCGCCCACCCAGCGCGCGGGCGATCATCACCGTGCTGAGCCCCACGCCGCCGGCACCGATCACGGTCACCCACTCCCCGTCGGTGACCCGGGCGCGGCCGACCAGGGCGCGGTACGCCGTGGCGAACCGGCAGCCGAGGCCGGCCGCGGTCGCGAAGTCGACCTGCTCGGGGACGGCCACCAGGTTCGTGTCCGCGTGGTGCAGGGCGACGCGCTCGGCGAAGGATCCCCAGTGGGTGAAGCCCGGCTGCTGCTGGTCGGGACAGACCTGGGCGTCCCCGGCCCGGCACCACCGGCACCGACCGCAGCCGCAGACGAACGGGACGGTCACCCGGTCGCCGACCGCCCACCGACCGACCCCCGCGCCCACCTCGACCACCACCCCGGCGAGCTCATGACCCGGTACGTGCGGGAACGCGACGTCCTCGTGCCCCGCCCAGGCGTGCCAGTCGCTGCGGCACATCCCGGTGGCCATCACCCGCACCACCACCCCGCCGGTCGGGGCCGTGGGCTCGGCCACCTCCCGAACCCCGGGCTGGGCTCGAGCGGCATCGAGGACCACGGCGCGCACCGGTACACCCTCCATCGGTCGGACCGCTCGCTACCGCGGGTCGAGGCGGTGGCCAGCACCGCGCGGTGGGTGGGCCCGGCCGCCAGGCAGCGCTGCCGGCCCCGCTCGGTCAGCCGCACGAAGATCCCGCGCCGGTCGTCCTCGCACAGCGAGCGCTCGACCAGAGTGGAACTCTACAGACTGATCGCCTCGGCACGTGGGGCGGACGAGGAGGGGCCATGCCGCTGTCGGCCGAGGAGCTGGCCATCGTGCGCACCGTGCGGGACTTCGTCGACCGGGACGTCAGACCCGTGGTCCGCGAGCTCGAGCACGCCGACACCTATCCGGAAGCGCTCATCGAGCAGATGAAGGAGATGGGCGTCTACGGCCTGGCGATCGACGAGCCCTACGGGTTCGGCCGCGTCTCGGCGGAGTGCTACGCCCTGGTCACCGAGGAGCTCGCCCGCGGATGGATGAGCCTGGCCGGCGCGATGGGCGGGCACACGGTCGTCGCCAAGCTGATCGCGAGCTACGGCACCGACGAGCAGAAGCAGACCTACCTGCCGCGGATGGCCACCGGCGAGCTGCGCGCGACCATGGCCCTCACCGAACCCGGGGGCGGCTCGGACCTGCAGGCCATCCGGACCGTCGCCCGCCTCGACGGCGACGGGTACGTCATCAACGGCACGAAGACGTGGATCTCCAACGCGCGGCGTTCCGGTCTCGTGGCGCTGCTCTGCAAGACCGATCCCGGGGCCGAGCCCCGGCACGCGGGCATCTCGGTGCTCCTGGTGGAGAAGGTGCCCGGGTTCACGGTCTCCCGCGACCTGGGCAAGCTGGGCTACAAGGGCGTGGAGACCTGCGAGCTCGCGTTCGACGACGCCCGCGTCCCGCGCACCGCCCTCCTCGGCGGGGTCGAGGGGAAGGGCTTCGCGCAGATGATGAACGGCCTGGAGATCGGCCGCATCCAGGTCGCGGCCAGGGCGACCGGCGTGGCGCGGGCGGCGCTGGAGGACTCGCTGGCCTACGCGCAGCAGCGGGAGAGCTTCGGTCGGCCGATCTGGATGCACCAGTCGGTGGGCAACCTGCTGGCCGAGATGGGCACCAAGCTCACCGCTGCCCGGCAATTGCTCCTGCACGCCGCGCGCAAGCTGGACTCCGGGCAGCGCAGCGACCTGGAGGCCGGCATGGCCAAGCTGTTCTGCTCCGAGGTCGGCATGGAGGTCGCGCTCTCGGCCGTCCGCGTGCACGGCGGGTACGGCTACTCGGCGGAGTTCGACGTCGAGCGCTACTTCCGCGACGCCCCGCTGATGATCGTGGGCGAGGGCACCAACGAGATCCAGCGCACCGTCATCGCCCGCGGTCTCGTCCGCCAGGGCCTACCGGCCCCATGAGCCCGGTGCCGGCGCGGCGTCGCCATCCTGCGGCGGTGGCCGGGGCGCCGGCGCCCGGCCGCCCCGCGGGTGCGGGAGACGACCGTGGTCGGTCGCTGTCAGCCGGCCGTCCGGTGCTCCCCGAGGAACCCGGTGACGATCTTCGTGAGGTCCTCGGGGCGCTCGATGTGCATCCCGTGGCTCGAGCCGGGCCCGGTGACGAGCTCGTACCGGGCGTCCGGGACCGCGTCGGCCACCTTCTTCGCCTGCCACGGCGGGGTCAGCAGGTCCTGCTCGCCGACGACCACCAGGGTCGGCGCGGTGATCGCGCCCAGCCGGTCGATCGAGTCGTGGGCCAGGTCGGCGTCCCACTGCTCGACGGTCACCTGCATCTCCGCCTCGTCCTGCGGGAACGCCGGCAGCATCGGCTCCAGCATCTGCGCGAAGTCCGGGTGGTCGAGCAGCTGCGGGGAGAAGGCGATGCCGGCCGTGGCGAGCGCCGACTCCATGTCGCGGTGCACGTAGGGCAGGCGCAGGGCGGTGAGCACCGAGCGCTGGAACCCGTCGCAGCGGCCCCACGTCGCGTAGAGCAGCGCCGAGGCGACCTGGTCGGGGTGGGCGAGCGCGAGTTCCTGCACGATCGCCGAACCGAGCGACCAGCCCAGCGCGTGCGCCTTCGGCACCTCGAGCGCCTCCAGCAGGGCGGAGGCGTCCTCGGCGAGCGAGGCGACCGAGATCGGGCCGGTGCCGCGGTCGCTGCCGCCGAGGCCGCGGTTGTCGTAGGCGATGACGCGGTGGGTCTGCGCGAGCCGGGACACCATCTCGCCCCAGAGCGGAATGGCGCCGGACGTTCCCATGATCAGCAGCAGCGGTTCGCCGTCGCCGGTGACCTCGTAGTTGAGCGTGGTGCCGGTGCGGACGGGGATGCGGGGCATGGTGTCTCTCCTGGGGGCGGGGGGATCAGCGGTACTGGAGGCCGTCGTCGAGGTCGGCCTCGGGCAGGGCCGTGCGCTCGTGGTCGTGCTCGTGCATGTGGGTCCACGGCTCCCGGTCGCCCTGGCGGAACATCCGGTCCTGCGAGCGCATGACGTAGCCGGCGTTGAAGTTCTCCGGGTCGGACCACGGCAGCAGCGGCATGCCCTCGTCCTGCGGGCGCAGCGTCGGGACGACGGTCGAGGCGCCCCGCTCGGCCATGTGCTCGAAGATCCGCCCGACGACGTCGGTGATCAGGTCGATGCGCAGCGTCCAGCTGTGCCGGAAGTAGCCGAAGGCGTAGGCCATGTTCGGCACGCCGCTGATCATGAGCCCGCGCCAGGTGACCCGCTTGGTGAAGTCCACCGGTTCGCCGTCCACCGTGAACGGGACGTCGCCGAAGGCGGACAGGTTGAAGCCGGTGGCAGTGACGACGATGTCGGCCTCGATCACCTCGCCCGAGGCGACCTGCACGCCCTTCTCGGTGAACTCGGTGATGGCGTCGGTGACGACCGAGACCTTCCCCTCCCGCATCGCGGCGAAGAAGTCGCCGTCCGGGACGAACGCGATGCGCTGCTGCCACGGCCGGTAGCGCGGGGTGAAGTGCTTGTCGATGTCGGTGCCCTCGGGCAGCAGCGGCCTGATGCCCTCGACCAGGAAGTCGTGGAGCTGCTGCGGGTCGTCGCGGCCGGTGGTGGCCAGCCAGTCGAGCTGCTGGACGTACTGCCGGCGCAGGATCTCGTGGATCCACTCGGCGGGCAGGTCCAGCGGTTCGAGCATGGTGGCGAGCTCGTGGACCGTCGGCGCGGCGAACCAGTACGAGGGCGAGCGCTGCAGCATCGTCACGTGCTGGGCCGTGCGCGCGATGGCCGGGATCACCGTCGCCGCCGTCGACCCGGAGCCGACGACCAGCACCCGCCTGCCCGTGGTGTCGAGGTCGGCGGGCCACTTCTGGGGGTGCACGACGGTGCCCTCGAACCTCTCCAGGCCCGGCCATTCGGGTCGGTAGGGCTCGTCGTGGTTGTAGTAGCCCTGGCACATCCACAGGAAGTCGGTGGTGAGGCGCAGGTGCTCACCGGTGTCGGTCCGGGTGACCTCGACGGTCCACCGGTGCTCGGCCGATGACCAGGAGGCGGAGGTGACCCGGTGGTGGTAGCGGATGTTCCCGGCGAGGTCGTCCTCCTCGATCACCTCGTCGAGGTACTCCAGGATCGCGCTGCCGGCGGCGATCGAGGGTCCGCGCCACGGCTTGTGCCGGTAGCCGTAGGTGAACAGGTCGCTGTCCGACCGCGCGCCCGGGAAGCGGTGGGTCCACCAGGTGCCGCCGCGGGCGTCCTGCGCCTCCAGCATCACGAAGCTCCGGTCGGGGAACTGCGTGCGCAGCCGGTGCGCGGCGCCGATGCCCGACACCCCGGCCCCGACGATCAGGACGTCGACGTGCTCGCCCTCGCTGCTGCGCTGGTCCTGCTCGGCCGTGGCGGCACGGGTCATGGCGCGGTCCTCCGGGTCGACGGTGACGGGGGCTTCCGACGGTAGGTCCGGCCGCCGGACCCGGGATGTCCCAAGTTCGGACACCTCCCGGGCTTGACCGGGGACGCATGATGGGGGGATCGCACGGAGAGGTGTGGTGCATGGGTGACGTCCTGGCTCGTCGCAGGCTCCTCACGTCCGCCCGGGCGGAGCTGCTGGACCGCCACGACGTGGACCTGCCCGGCATCCCGGAGCACGTGGTCGCCTCCTGGCGGCGCAGCCTGGCCCGCGGCGTCGATCCGGGAGCCATCACCAACCGCCACCACCCCGACCTGGACGTGCAGTCGCGGCTGGTCAGGTGCGCCCGCCCGGTGATCGAGCAGCTGGCGGAGCAGACGGCCGGCGTCCCGGTGTGCGTCGTGCTCACCGACAACCGGGCCCGCCTGCTGGTCCGGCTGGACACCTCGGCCGCGATCGGGCGGCTCGCCGACGGCAACAACTTCGCCGAGGGTTTCGGCTACGACGAGGGCGCGGTGGGGACCAACGGCGTCGGCACCGTCCTGGAGTGCGGCGGCTCGGTGCACGTGGTGGGCGCCGAGCACTTCGTCGAGCCGTTGCAGGACTACGCCTGCGCCGGTGCCCCGGTGCACGACCCGTTCACCGGCCGGGTCGAGGGCGTGCTGGACCTCAGCTGCCGGGCCGAGAACTCCTCGCCGATCCTGCTCTCGCTGGTCGCCTCGGCGGCCCGCCGGATCCAGGACGCGCTGCTGCAGGACCGCGACGTCGAGCAGCAGGCGCTGTTCGACCTCTACCACCGGGTGGAGATCCGCACCCGCCGGGCCGTGCTGGCGGTCGGGCGGCGGACGGTCCTGACCAACACCGTGCTGCAGACCCTGCTCGGCGTCGGCGACCTCGTCGCGCTGCAGGACCACGCGAGGTTCCGGATGCTCCGCGGAGCCGCGGTCGACGACCGGCTCGACCTGCCCTCGGGCCTGCGGATCCGGATGCGGGGCAGCGCGGTCACGGTCGGGAACTCGGTCGCCGGGCTGGTCACGGTGGTCACCGTGCTGCGCGAGGCCGTCGGCGCGGCGGTCCCCGGCGATCGATCCCTGCCCGAGCCGGTCAGCAGCAGCCCCGCCTGGCGGGCGGCGTGGACCGAAGCGGCCGGGGCGCTCCGCGCACGGACACCGCTGCTGGTCGTCGGTGAGGCCGGTGCCGGGCGGCGGCGGCTGCTCGCCGACCTGGATCGCGCACTGCACGGCGCCGGTCGTGTCCTCGAGGTCGGGTCCGGCGACGAGGGCGATCTCGCCGAGCGGATCCGCCGGTGCGGGCCGTCGCCGCTGGTCGTGCTGCGCGACCTGGACCGCTGGGACGGCGAGGTGCCCGCCGTGGCACTGCGCGGAGGCGGGGTACGGCTGGCGGCGACGGCCACCGACACCACGCGGTGCGGGCCCGCGTTCAGCGGACTGCTCGCCACCTTCGGCCGCTCGGTGACCGTGCCCCCGCTGCGGAACCGGTCCGGTGACCTGCCCGCCCTGGTGACCAGCATGCTGGCCGAGCTCGCGCCCGGGCGCGACTCCCGGCTGTCGGCCGGGGGGTTGCGCACGCTGGCCCGCTACGGGTGGCCGGGCAACCTCGGGGAGTTGCGGAAGGCGCTCGACCTCGCGCTGCGCCGGCGCCCGGTCGGGGTGGTGGAGGCCGGGGATCTCCCGGAGTTCTGCCAGAGCGCGCCGCGGGCCGCGCTGCGCCCGGTCGACCAGGCCGAGCGGGACGCGATCGTCCAGGCGCTGCGCGGGTCCGGCGGCAACCGCGCGGCGGCCGCCGTCGCGCTCGGCCTCGCCCGCTCGACCCTGTACCGCAAGATCACGCAGTACGGCATCACCGGCTGAGTCCCCGACGTCGGATCCGCGTCGCCGCGCGTCCCCGTCCGGAGCGTCAGCGGGAGCGGCGGATGCGGATCGGACCCTTCGCCGTCGACGGGTCTACCACCTGACCGCCCTGCAGCACCTCCACCTCGCCGCGGGCGACGAGCCGTCGCGCGGCCATCCGCGCGGGCTCCATCAACGGCCGCCACTCCCGCTCGGTCGCGCCGGCCACCTGCCGGGCCGCCTCGGAGGGGCAGAGGGTCGCCGTCCGGGCACGGTCCGCGAGCAGGACGCGGATGGCGTCCTCCAGCGCGGTGTCGGTCGGGCCCAGGCCGCGGCGCCGGCAGGCAGTGCTGCAGTGGCGCACCTGCTCCCAGTCGCGCGCCCACTTCGCCCGCCAGGCGATGTGCCGCCCGCAGACCGTGCACACCCGGTCCGCGTCGGTCCCCGGGCCGTCCGCCCCGTCCTGCCGCACGCGCCCCACCGGACCATGGTGGCGGGCCGGGCGCCGTCGCGCCCGCCGTACCCCCGACCGCGCCGGGCGGGTGGTGCGCAGCGGCGTGGTGGTGCCGTCAGGCGGTGATCGGGAAGGTGAGCGCGAGCGGCCAGGCCAGCAGCGCGCCGCCGACCGCGGCGATCGACCACGCCGGCATCGCCCGGCTGCGCAGGACCGCGGCCGTGGCCCCCTGCCAGACCAGCAGCACGGCGAGCAGCGGCACGACGAACAGCACGAAGGACGGAGCGCCGCCGACGAGCACGGCGCCGGTGAGACCCAGCACCACGACCAGCGCCGCCCAGGCGTGGCCGAGGACGGGGTGGCGGCCGGTCACCGCCTCCAGCCCGGCGACCAGCAGGGCGGTGGCGGCGAACGCCGGGAGCAGCAGCCACAGCCGGGTACCGGCCGGTGTCGCCCAGGCCCAGCCGAGCTGCGCGGGTACGGCGAAGCCGACCACGGTGAACGCCGCGAGAACAGCGGTGGCGAGCACAGCGGTGGCGCCCACGACCCGGACCGGGGCGGGGCCCCGGTGCGCCGGACCCAGCCGGCCCAGAGCCAGCAGGACCAGGCCGAACACCGCCAGCCACCCCATCGCGTAGTCGGCGACCCGGACGGGCAGCCACCCGGCCGGGACCGCGCGCATCACCAGCGTCGCGCCGGCTGCGGCCGCGATCGGGGCCACGGCCACCAGGACCCGGGGCCGTCCGCCGGCGGTCGCGCCGCGGCGGGGTGGCACCGCCTCGCCGGGGCCGGCGTCGGCTTCGACCGGGGCTGCCCGCCGGACCAGCACCAACGCGGCCAGCGGCCCGAACCCGAGCACCGCGGCGAGGTGCAGCAACAGGGCCGGCCCGGCCCGGCCGAGCGGGTCGACCACGGGAGCGGTCGTGCGCGCCGGGCGCAGTGCGGCGTCGAACCAGTCCAGCGCGGCGCGGTGGGTGGCCGCGCTGAACAGCACGCTGACGTGCTCGACGCCGGGGATCTCGGCGTAGCGCCGCGCGGTACCGGTGTCCGGGTCGCCGTAGGTGCGGTCCGGCTCCGCGTCCGGGTGGACCGCCCGGGCGACCCGGGCGCCCTCGGCGCGGATGCCGGCGAACTCCAGGCCGCCGGCGAGCACCAGCACGTTCCGGGCACCCGGGCCGACATCCGATGCCGAGCCGGCCGAGATCGCCACCGTGGCCACGACGCCCGGGTCCCGGGTGGCTTCCGCGAGCACCGCGCCCGCTCCCATCGAGTGCCCGAGCAGCCCGACCCGGGTCGGGTCCACGGTCGGCAGCCCACGCAGGTGCCGGAGCGCCGTCGCCAGGTCGTCGGTCAGCGGCGCCGACCCGAACGGCACCCGGTTGCGGCCGTGCCCGGCCGCGTCGAGCAGGACGACGGTGTACCCGGACCGGGCCAGCGTGTCGGCGAACCCCCGCATCAGCGGCGTGCTGCCGGCGAAGCCGTGCACGACCACCACCCCGGGACCGCGCTCGACCGCCCTTGCCGCGGTGACCGCCTCGAGGGGCACCTCGTCGGCGACGGTGGCCACCCGGCGCAGCCCGTCGTCGGCCCCTACCAGCCCGAGGATCCCGATCCCGGCGCACAGCAGCGCCCCCACCAGCGCCCCCACCAGCGCCACCGCCCGCCACGGCGCCGGCCGGCGCCGTCGCGTCGTCCGTCCCGACGCCTGCCGCGTGGACGGCGCCTCCCCCGATGCCATGCGCCCAGCGTCGCGGCCCGACGCGTTCCGGTCCAGCGTCGACCGGGGTCGTCAGGCTCCGAGGTTCCCACCGGTGCGACCGTGACCCACGGCCCGGGATCCCGGCAGGCGGCGCTGGCGGAGCCGTGCGGGGTGTCGCGGTCAGGCGCTGCGCCCTGCCACCCGGGGGAGCTCCTCGGCTCCCCGCAGCCGGCGGCGGAGCGCCTCGAGGTCGGTCCGGTGGGGTGCGGTGGTGGTGAGGAAGTCGGTGAGCGCGCGGGCGAACCGGGCGGGCTCGTCGACGTGCGGGAAGTGGCCGGCCCGGTCGAAGACCGTCAACCTGCTGGCGGGCAGCAGGTCGTGCGTGTCGACGGTGTGCGCGACCGGGATGACCGGGTCGCGGCGGCCCGCGACGAGCAGCACGGGGAGGTCGGCGAGCAGGTAGAGCCGCTCGGCACCGCCGAGGCGCTGGCCGGACAGGTCGAGCGCGCCGCGCGCGGTCTGCAGGAACGCGCCGCGGGCGCCGCCGTCGGCGAAGGAGGCGAAGGCGCTGATCATGCCCTCCAGGTCCGGACCGGCCAGCCCGGGGAAGGCACGAGCGGTCCGGTGGGTGAGGCGGGCGAGCCAGTCGGGGGTGAGTGCGGTCAGGCCCCGCAGTGCCGTGGTGGCCCCGGGCAGGGTCGCCGCCCGCAGGAGCGGGGTGACCTGCCGCCCGAGGCCGCCGCTGGCCACCAGCGCCATGCGTTCGGTGTGCTCGGGGAACTGGTAGGCGAACTGCATGGCCACACCGCCGCCGAAGGAGTGGCCGACGATCGTGGCGCGGTCGTGCCCGAGCGCGACGAGCAGGTCGCGCAGGCCGGCGGCGTAGGCGCCGAGGGAGTAGTCGCCGCTGCGGGGCTTGGCGGACCGGCCGTGGCCGAGCAGGTCGGGGGCGATGAGGTGGGCCCGGCGCCCGAGCAGGGGCATCGCGTCGACCCAGGTCCGGCAGCTGCTGGCCAGCCCGTGCAGCAGGACGACCACCGGCCCGCCGCTGTCGGCGCCGGCTTCCAGGTAGGTGGTGCGCTGCCCGTGCAGCTGCATCTCCCGCTGGACGACCGAGACGGTCGGGCGGGATCGGGGACCGCGCGCGGAGGCCGGGGAGCGGGTGGGCACGGAGGTGGAATACCCACCGGTAACCAGCAGTACCGGTGCGCGTCGGGTGACCTGCCCGACAGGGGTCGGACCGAGCGCGTACCGCGACCGCCGCCCCGACGGTCTAGCGACGACCCGTCCAGCCGCTGCTGCTCCCGCGACCTTCCCCACCGATCTCGGGGAGCGCGGGCCGGTGCAGCCACGCGGCGAAGAACGTCGAGAGGTCCGTGGTGGCGTGCCGCCCGGCCAGCTCGACGAACTGCGCGGTGGTCACCGTCGCGTGCCGGTGCTGCGCCGTCCAGTCCCGCAGCAGCGCGAAGAAGCGCTCGTCACCGATGCGGCCGCGCAGCGCGTGCAGCACCAGCGCGCCGCGCTTGTAGACCCGCTCGTCGAACATCCGCGCCGGTCCCGGGTCGGCGAGGACCAGGTCGGCCGGTGCTGCGGCCACCCGCGCGTGCCACTCCCGGGCGTGCGCGGCCGCGGTGCGCCCGCCGGACACCTCCGACCACAGCCATTCCGCGTAGGTCGCGAAGCCCTCGTTGAGCCAGATGTGGCGCCAGTCGGCGATGGTGAGGCTGTTGCCGAACCACTGGTGCGCCAGCTCGTGCACGACGAGGCGCTCGTGGGTGCGCCGTCCGTCCAGGTGGTTGGCTCCGAAGATGGACATGCCCTGGGCCTCGATCGGGTCCTCCAGCTCGTCGTCGGTGACGACGAGCTGGTAGTCGGCGAACGGGTACGGGCCGAAGAAGTCCTCCAGGGTGGTCATGATGGCCGGGTGCCGGCCGAGGTCGTGCGCGGCGTCGCGGCGCAGCCGGGCCGGCAGCAGCGCCACCTGCGGCACCGGCCCGGTGGCGAGCACCATCTCGTCGTAGCGCCCGATCTGCACGCTGACCAGGTACGACGCCGTGGGCTCCGGCCGCTCGAACACCCAGGTCCTGGTGCCGGCCGAGCTGCGCCGAGCGGTGCGCACGCCGGTGGCGGCGACCGTGTAGGACGCCGCGGTGGTCACCGAGATGCGGTAGCTCGCCTTGTCCGACGGGTGGTCGTTGCACGGGAACCAGGACGGCGCCCCGACCGGCTGGCTCGCGACCAGCGCCCCGTCGGTCAACTCGTCCCAACCGACGTCGCCCCACCGGCTGCGGACCGGCGCGGGGCTGCCGACGTAGCGCACCTCGACGGTGAACCGCCCGGCGACCGGGCGGGCGGGGGTGACGTGCAGCTTCCCGCCGCTGCGCGTCGACCGGGACTGCGCGAACCTGGCCGGTCTGCCGTCCACCAGCACCCGCGGCACCCGGAACGCCGAGAGGTCGAGGCTGAACCGGCTCAGCGGGGCGTCGGCGACCCCGGTGAGCACCGCACGTCCGGTGAGCCGGTTGGCCGCGACCTTGTAGTCGATCTCCAGCTGGTAGTGCTCGACCCGGTACCCGCCGTTGCCGTGGGCGGGGAGGTACGGGTCGTCCGACCGGGCTGCACCGACCGTCGACGGGGGCCGGTTCAGTCCCACGTGGTGATCGGGTTGCCCCGCCAGCGGGTCGCCGCCGGGACGGCGTCGCCGCGGGTGACCAGCGAGCCCGGCCCCACCGTCGTCCCGGCGCCGATGCTCGCGCCCGGCAGGACGATCCCGTTCGGCCCGAGCGTCGCGCCCTCGTCGATGCGCACCTCGTCCATGCTCATGATCCGATCATGGAACAGGTGCGTCTGCACCACGCAGCCCCGGTTGACGGTGGCGCCGTCGCCGAGCCGCACCAGGTCGGTCTCGGGCAGCCAGTGGGTCTCCAGCCACACGCCGCGCCCGATGCGCGCGCCCATCGTCTCCAGCCACGCGGTGAGCACCGGGGTGCCGTTGGCCGGCCCGACCAGCCACGGCACCGCCAGCACCTCGACGAACGTGTCGACCAGCTCGTTGCGCCACACGAAGGAGCTCCACAGCGGGTGCTCCACCGCCCGGAACCGGCCCACCAGCAGCCACTTCACCGCCGTGGTCAGGCCGGCGGCGGCGATGCCGGCCGCGAGCAGCAGGGGTCCGGCGAGCACTGCGGACACCGCGAACCCGGCCGCGGCGTGCGCCGCGACCAGGTGCCCGACGACCAGCACGGCGAGCGCGGCGGAGCACATCACCGGCAGCACCCGGCACAGCTCGATCAGCCCGCGGGCGATCCGGAGCCGGCGCGGCGGGTGGAACGTGCGCGTCGGGTCGCTGCGGTCGACGGCGCGGCGCAGCGGCATCGGCGGCAGGCCGAGCCACGACGAACCCTCCTTCGCCTTGCGCGGGGTCGCCGAGAGCACGCCGACCAGCCCGCGGTCGGGAACCGAGCGGCCCGGCGCGGTCATCCCGGAGTTGCCGAGGAACGCCTGCTCGCCGACGCGCGACGGCGCCACGTGCAGCCAGCCGCCGGACAGCTCGTAGGTGCCGACCATGGTGTCGTCGGCGAGGAACGCGCCGTCCCCGACCGTGGTCATCCGCGGCAGCGCGATCACCGTGGAGGCCTCCACGTCGCGGCCGACCCGCGCGCCGAGCAGCCGCAGCCACCCGGCCGTGAACCGGCTGGAGTACAGCGGGAACAGGCCCGTGCGGGCCATGCCCATCAGCCGCTCGGTGGTCCAGACCTGCCAGCCGACGCGGCTGTGCACCGGGTGGAAGCCCTCGACCATGCCGATGCCGAGCAGGCGCACCGCGGCGGCGACGAGCGCGGCGTAGGCCAGCAGGTACACCGGCGTCGCGGGGACGACCATCAGCAGTGCCCCGGCCGTCGCCCCGGCGATCGACGTGGTGCCGACGACCCCGGTGGAGATGATCACGAGCGCGGGCAGCGCGGCCACCGCGGGGAGCAGCCCGAGCAGCATCGAGGTGACTCCGTAGGCGAGCGCCCAGAACCGCGATCGGACCGGCGGGGCCGACGGCCAGCGCACGCCGCGCTTGCCGCTGCGCCGCGCGGGCGAGCCCGCCCAGCGCTGACCGCTGGGGACGGCGCCGCGCACGGTGGACCCGGCGGCGATCTCGGCGCCCTTGCCGATCCGCGCGCCGGGCAGCAGCGTGCTGCGCGAGCCGACGGTGGCCCCGGCCCCGATCCGGATCTTGCCGATGTGCACCACGTCGCCGTCGACCCAGTAGCCGCCGAGGTCCACCTCGGGCTCCACGGCCGCGCCGCGTCCCACCTTGAGCAGGCCCGTCACCGGCGGGGCGGAGTGCAGGTCGACGTCCTTGCCGATCTTCGCGCCGAGCGCGCGGGCGTAGCGGCCGGTCCACGACGCGGCGCAGACACCGGTCGCGCCGGACAGCTCGGCGAGGCGGGTGGCCGCCCACAGCCGCACGTGCACCGAGCCGCCGCGCGGGTACCGGCCGGGACGCACGCCGCGCAGCAGCAACCGGGCGCCGCCGGCGGCGATGCCGATCCGACCGGCCGGGCTGAACAGCACCAGCCAGGCCACCGCGAGCGACCACCAGGGGACGGTCGGGGCCCAGGGGACCGCGACCGCGGCGACCGTCGAGATCGCGGCGGCGACGCTCGCCCAGCGCAGGCCGACCAGGGCCAGCATCGGCGCCATGAGCAGCGCCTGCGCGAGCGCCGTGCGTCGCGGCACCGGCGCGACGTCGCGCCGCTTCGTCGTGGTCGCGCTCAGCGCGTCCAGCCGGGCCGCGAGCGCGCCCAGCCCCGGGTGCAGGTAGAGGTCGTTGACCGACACCTGTGGGTGCCGGGTGCGGATCCGGGCCACCAGCTGCGCCGCGGTCAGGCTGCCGCCGCCGTGGGTGAAGAAGTCGGCCTCCGGGTCGGTCACCGGCACGCCGAGGATCTCCGCCCAGCCCTCGGCCAGCCAGCCCTCGGTGGGGGTCAGCAGGCCCGCCGCGACCGGATCGACTCCGGTAGCCGCCGGCAGCGGCCACGGCAGCGCGTCCCGGTCGACCTTGCCCGACGTCCGGGTCGGCAGGTCCTCGACCACCGCGAGCAGCGGCACGAGCGCGGCCGGGAGGTGGGCGCGCAGGGCGACCGCCGCGGCCGCGGTGTCCAGCTCACCCTCCGGCACCACGTACCCCACGAGCACCTGGTTGCCGGCCCGGGTGCGGCGCACGGCCGCCGCGGCGCCGCGGACGCCGGGCAGCGCCAGCAGCGCGGCGTCGACCTCGCCCAGCTCGATCCGCCGCCCGCCGAGCTTGACCTGTTCGTCGGCGCGCCCGAGGAACAGCAGCCCGGCCGCGTCGGCGCGGACGACGTCGCCGCTGCGGTAGGCGCGCTCCCAGCCCAGCGCGGGCAGCGGCGCGAACTTCGCGGTGTCCTTCTCGGTGTCGAGGTAGCGGGCGAGTCCGACCCCGCCGATCACCAGTTCGCCGCGTTCGCCCATGGCGACCGGGTCGCCCGCGCCGTCGACCACCGCGAGCGCCCACCCGTCGAGCGGCAGCCCGATCCGCACCGGCCCCTGGCCGGTGAGCTGGGCGGCGCAGGCGACGACGGTGGCCTCGGTCGGCCCGTAGGTGTTCCACACCTCGCGGCCCTCGACGGCGACCCGCTCGGCCAGCTCGGGCGGGCACGCCTCGCCGCCGAAGATCAGCAGCCGGACGTCCTCCAGCGCCTCCGCCGGCCACAGCGCGGCCAGCGTCGGGACGGTGGACACGATGGTGATCCGCTGCGCTTCCAGCCACGGCC
>DASQMQ010000232.1:0-15436 GCA_035645455.1 Pseudonocardia sp. | reverse complement strand
CATCGCGCTGATCGACCAGGGCCTGCCCCGCTAGGGGACACGCCCCACGTCGGGCGGGCTCCGCTCAGCGGGCCCCGGCGGTGAGCCGGTGGTGCATCGCGTGCTCCACCAGCGCGATCAGCGTCTGCTTGGTCGACTGCCGGTTGCGGGCGTCGCAGCTGACGATCGGGATCGACGGGTCGATCGACATCGCCTCCCGGACGTCCTCCACGCGGTGCTGCAGCAGCCCGTCGAAGCAGTTCAGGCCGACCACGTAGGGCAGCCCCCGGTCCTCGAAGAAGTCGATCGCCGCGAACGAGTCGGCCAGCCGGCGGGTGTCCACCAGCACCACCGCGCCGATGGCGCCGCGGACCAGGTCGTCCCACATGAACCAGAACCGGTGCTGACCCGGGGTGCCGAACAGGTACAGGATCAGCTCCTGGTCCAGCGACACCCGGCCGAAGTCCATGGCCACCGTGGTGGTGACCTTGTTCGGGGTGGCCTCGAGGTCGTCCACGCCGGAGCTGGCCTCGGTCATCACGGCCTCGGTGGTCAACGGGACGATCTCGGAGACCGAGCCGACGAACGTGGTCTTGCCGACGCCGAAGCCCCCGGCCACCACGATCTTGGCCGAGATCGTCGCCGCGGTGGCGATCGACTGCGGCCTAGAGCCGACGGAGTCCACTCAACACCCTTTCCATCAGGGCGAGGTCCGGCAGGTTGCCGGCGCTGCTCGCGGTCTGGTGCACGGTCACGATTCCGAGGCCCGCCATGTCACCCAGCAGCACCCGGGCGACCCCGAGCGGCAGGGACATCAGGGCGGCGACCTCGGCCACCGAGCGGGTCTGCTCGCACATCTCCGCGACAGCACGGTGTTCGACCTGCAACAGGCCCATCTGATCCCGGCCCCGCTGGCTGGTCGAGACGAGGGTCTCGATGGCCAGGTCGAGGCCGGACTTGGTGCGTCCGCGGGTCCAGGCGTAGGGCCGGACCGCGGAGGCGCCCATGGTCGTGCTCACCTGCTCCTCGGCCGTCGGCGTCTCCACCGGTGGCTGCAGGAGGGGGTTCTGCGGGGCCGGTCCGCCCTGGTGCGGCGGCGGGACCGGGTGCGCCGGCAGCTCGAACTGGTCCGGCCGCGGCAGCTCGGTCGGCACGACCGCGTCGTCGCGTCGACGGCCCCAACGGCGACGCCGGGGGGAACGTCCGGCGTCCAGGCTGAAGCCGTTCATCACGTCGGCGAAAGTCGGCTCCGAGGGTTGTCGGCGCTCGTCGTCGGGAACCGAGCTCATCGGACATCACCTTCCTTCTGCCGATCGGACCTGGCGTCGTGCTGGCGGGCTGCGGGGCTGGCGGGCTGCGGGGCGAACGGGCCGGTCAGGGCCCGAACGAACCCTGCAGCTCGGCCCGCAGCTCGGGGGTGAGCAGCTGGCCGACGCGGTCGACCAACAGTGTCATCTCGTATCCGATCAGGCCGATGTCACAACTCGGTGACGCCAGCACCGCGAGGCAGGAGCCATCGCTGATCGACATCAGCAGGACGATGCCGCGGTCCATCTCGACCACGGTCTGCACCACCCCGCCGGCGTCGAAGCAGCGGGCCGCGCCCTGGGTCAGGCTGATCAGGCCGGACGCGACCGCGGCCAGCTGGTCGGCCCGGTCCCGGGGCAGCCGGTCGGAGCTGGTCAGCAGCAGCCCGTCCGCCGACACCACGATGGCGTGCGCGACACCGGGCACCCGCTCCGCGAAGTTCGTGACCAGCCACCCGAATCGGCTCGGCTGGGTCTGGGGCGCCGTCATGAAGACTCCTCGTCGTGATTGCCACCCGCGTTGGCGGGGTCGTTGCCACCGTTGGATCCGGATCCGTGGGGTGCTGCCGTCTCGCCGCGGAGCCGCCGCTCACGGCCCTGCCGGACACCTTGCTGATAGCTGGCCAGTCGGCCGCGGATGTTCTCGGCGCTGCGCGCCGGGGACGCCGGAGCGGCCAGCACCGCAGATCCTGCACTGCCCGGCACCAGTCGTGCCTTCGGGCGCCGCTTGGGCAGGCCCGCGGTCGTCAGCTCGCTGGCGCGGTCGGACACCGCGCCGCTCGCGGCCCGCCAGCCGTCGTCGGCCTCGGTCGCGAAGCCGCGCTCGCCCCGTCCGGCGACCGCGCCCACCGGCTCCGGCTGCGGCTCCGGCTCCGGCGCGGCGGCCGGGCGCTCGGGGACGGCCGGTGCGGGCCGGGCCGGCGGGGCGCCGCCCGGACCGGCGGCGGTGGCCCCGGTCGGAGCGCCGACCGGGCCGCCTGCCGGCGGACCAGCCGGCGGGCCGGACGGACGCGCCGGGGCGGACCGCGGCGCGGCGCCCTGGCCCTCCTGGTAGTCGACCGGGATCTGCCGGTTGGAGCGGAACCACGCCGAGGCGATCTCCTCGAAGATCGGCGTGGTCTCGGTGGGATCGAACCGGCGGGACTCCTGGGCCGGCGTGGGGGCCGGAGCCGGGGCCGGGGTCCGGGAGGTCGGCGGGCCGTCGGGCTGCGGCTCGGCCGGCACGACCGGCGCGAACAGCTCGTCGGCCGGGGCCGCCCCGTTCTGCGGCAGCTTCCAGGTCTGGTCGCTCGCACCGGCGAACGGCTGCGGGGTGGGCGGTCGCGGCTCGCGGCGGGGGAGTTCGGACTGCGGCTCGCGGCGGGGCAGCTCGGACTTCGGGACCCGCTGCGGCAGCGAGGGCAGCGGCCGGTCGCCCAGGTGGTGGTCCGTCGTCTCGCGCTCGGACGCCGGACGGTCGTCCTGGTGGTGTTCGGGCCGGTCGTCCTGGGGGCGGCGCTGCTGCTCCGGCGGGTGCGGGGGCAGCGACCGCGGGCCGACGTCATCGGGCACCTCGCTGCGGGGCGGGCGTCCGGGCGGCTGCGAGGCCCGGCCCGGGATGCGGCGCGGCAGCGGCGAGCCGCCGAACGTGCTCCGCTCGGTGCCGGGGTCGGTGCCCGGCCCCTCCGGGCGGTCGCCGTTGCGGGTGTCCTCGTCGGCCCGCGCCTGCGGGGCCCGGTCCGGCTGGCGCCGGTCCGGCGCGTCGTCGGCCGGCCCGAAGGTCGGCACGATGCCGGTCGGCGGGGTGCCCTCACCGTTGCCGTAGAAGCCGTTGCGGTCCTGGTCGGGAGCCGGGAACTGGCCGGAGCCCGGGAACTGGTCGGGCCGGCGCTGGCGCTCGTCGGGCCGGCCGTCGGGGTGCTGCGGCCCGTTCTGCCGCTGGGCGGCGGTCCGCCGGGCGGCCGCCTCCTGGTCGCGGCGGGCCTGCTCGGCGATCTCCCGGGCCCGGTCGTCGCCGGACCGGCTGAACGGGTCGCTCGGGCCCTGGTCGCGCCCGGGGGGCAGCGGCGGGCCGCCCCGGTCGGGGCGCAGCGTGGAGCCGGGGCGCCGGGTGGGCAGCGACGGCCCGCCGTTGGACGAGGAGGGCGGACCGCCCAGCGGCGCCGCGTCCTGGACCTGCGGGTCGAACACGCTGGTCGGGTTGGCCGGGCCGTCGGTGCCGGCGACCAGCGCGGACAGCGGTCCGCTGGGGCCGGCGCCGCCCGGGCGCTGGGGCAGCCCGCTGCCCGCCTGGCCGGGTGTCGCACCCAGCGGGCGGCCGGACTCGGCGGTGGCCGAGATGAGGTAGGCCGGCACCGTGACCGAGGCGGTCAGCCCGCTGGACTGGCCGCTGGACGGGGTGCTGCCCAGCCGGACGTGGACGCCGTGCCGGGCGCCCAGCCGGCCGACCACGAACAGGCCCATCCGGCGGGAGGCCGAGACGTCCACCGTGGACGGGCCGCTGAGCCGGGTGTTGGCGTCCTCCAGCTCGTGGTCCATCATGCCGACCCCGCGGTCGGTGATCTCCACGACGACCGAGCCGTCGGCGGTGCGCGCCGAGCTCATCACCACCTGCGAGTCCGGCGGGGAGAAGTTGGTGGCGTTGTCCAGCAGCTCGGCCAGCAGGTGCACGAGGTCGGAGCCGGCGCGGCCGGCCACGGTGGCCGTCGGCGGCGACTGCACGACGATGCGCTGGTACTGCTCGACCTCGGAGACCGCCGCGCGCAGCACGTCGACCAGCGGGATCGGGGCCGCGTTCCGCTTGGCCAGGTCGGTGCCCGCGAGGACCAGCAGGTTCTCCGAGTTGCGCCGCATGCGGGTGGCCAGGTGGTCGAGCTGGAACAGGTTCGACAGCTGGTCGGGGTCCTGCTCGTTGCTCTCCAGCTGCTCGATCAGCTGCAGCTGCCGCTCGACCAGCGCCTGGCTGCGCCGGGAGAGGTTGACGAACATCGCGCTGACGTTGGACTGCAGGGAGGCCTGCTCGGCGGCCAGCCGGACCGCCTGGCCGTGCACCGCGTCGAACGCCCTGGCCACCTGGCCGACCTCGTCCTGGCTGTTCAGCGGGACCGGGTCGACGGTGATGTCGGGCGACTCGCCGGCGCGCATGCTCTCCACCGCCTGCGGCAGCCGGCGCTCGGCGACGTCCAGGGCGGCGGTGCGCAGCACCCGCAGCGAGCGGATCAGCGACCGGGCGACCAGGACCGCTACCGTGATGCCGGCCATCAGGCCCAGCATCAGGAGCACCGACTGGATACCGGCGTCGTTGCTGGCCGCCTCCTCGGCCGAGGTGCTCGTCGAGACCAGCTCGTCGCGCAGCAGGCTGGCGGAGCGCTCGGCGGAGGCCCGGGAGCCGTTGTAGGCGGTGTCCCACTCGAACGGTTGGAGGGTGATGGCCTGCCCGACCGGGGCGGTCAGCACCGCCTCCATCAGGCGGTCGCGGTGGGAGTTGGCCGCGTCGTCGAGGAAGTTGCCGAACCGGGTGAGCTGCTCGGGGGTCAGCGCGACCTGGTACTCGCGGTAGTCCGCGGTGATCTGGTTGTCGGTCGCGGTGACCGCGTTGGCGTCGCCGGGCTGCAGCTGCCCGGCCCGGATCGCCGTGCCCAGCACCGTGTGCTGGACGGCCAGCTGCTCGCTCGCGCTGGTGACCGCGGTCAGCGCGTCGGCCAGACCGGCGGTGCCGGGGGTGCGGAGCTGGCGCAGCAGCGCGCGGTCGAGCACGTCGATGCCTTCGACGGCGTCGGTGTAGCGGCTGCGGATCTGGTTGACGCCGGCGGCCTGGTTGTCGGTGGTGTCCTGGCGCAGGCCGGGCAGCAGCGACAATCCGGACTCGGTCTGCTGCAGCGCCGAGATCGTGGTCGGGTCGAGCTCGCTGGCCCCGCGCACGCTGGTGAACATCTCGGCGATCTCGGCGTCGGTCTCGCCGAAGCCGATCTCCAGCACGCCGCGGTCGTCGCCGCGGGCCCCGGCCACGTACAGGCTGGCCTCGTCGCGCTCCGCGCGCAGCGCGTCGGCCGCGTCGGTGACCTGCTGCTGGACCTCCAGGAGCCGGGTGCTGCGGCCCAGGTCGGCCGCCTCACCCGCCTGGTCGGCCACCCGCAGCACGCCGAGCACGAGCGCGAGCACGGCGGGCAGCAACCCGACCACCGCGAGCTTCCACACCAGTGTCCAGTTGCGCGGGTTCAACCGCTCGGACCAGGAACCCCCGGTCTCGGTGCTGGTCACGTCAACGTCCCCCTGATGGTTGCCGGCGACGATCGGCCGAACTCTGGCACGCGCGGGCGCCCGCACGCGACCCTGAACTGGACGAAGTGCGGTCCAGGGGCGGTGGATGACCGGAAACGGGCAGCGCGCCCGCGAGGCATCGGCATGGGGACAGTCCGTAGCGCCTTCGTGTTCATGATGGGTGCAGAACCGGTCGGGTGTCCGGTTCGGGTGGTCGTGCACGCTCTGTGGATCTCCCGACACGCACCCCCGGGGAAGGGCGTCGGCCGCTGAGACCCGATAAGATCTAGACGGCACTCGTGCGCTCGGACGGAGAGCCCGCGCAGTATAACCCCGCGGTCCTCGCCGGCCGCCGGGACGTACCCGCACAACCCGCGCATCTCCGCTCGTCGCGTCGCCGCCGTCCCCGCGGCCCGTCGGTCCCCGCGCGTACCGTCGTTGCCGGGCGCGCGTCCACCACGGCGCCACCGCGTGAGGAGTGACCGAACCATGGCCGACGGCCCGTTGATCGTCCAGTCCGACAAGACGCTGCTGCTCGAGGTCGACCACCCCGACGCCGAGGCCGCCCGGATCGCCATCGCCCCGTTCGCCGAGCTGGAGCGGGCCCCCGAGCACGTGCACACCTACCGGGTCACCCCGCTCGCGCTGTGGAACGCCCGCGCCGCCGGGCACGACGCCGAGCAGGTCGTCGACGCGCTGGTCAACTACTCGCGCTACGCCGTCCCGCAGCCGCTGCTGGTGGACGTGGTCGACACGATGGGCCGCTACGGGCGGCTGCAGCTCGCCCAGTCGCCCGTGCACGGGCTGGTGCTGGTGGCGCTGGACCGCGCGGTGCTGGCCGAGGTGCTGCGCCAGAAGAAGATCGCCCCGCTGCTCGGCGCCCGGATCGACGACGACACGGTCGTCGTGCACCCGTCCGAGCGCGGGCACCTCAAGCAGGCCCTGCTCAAGATCGGCTGGCCGGCCGAGGACCTGGCCGGCTACGTCGACGGCGAGGCCCACCCGATCGCGCTGGCCGAGGACGGGTGGACGCTGCGGGACTACCAGAAGGCCGCGGTGGACGGGTTCTGGGCCGGCGGCTCCGGGGTCGTCGTGCTGCCCTGCGGGGCGGGCAAGACGCTGGTCGGAGCGGCCGCGATGGCCCGCGCCCAGGCCACCACGCTGATCCTGGTCACCAACACCGTGGCCGGCCGGCAGTGGAAGCGCGAGCTGATCGCGCGCACCTCGCTCACCGAGGAGGAGATCGGCGAGTACTCCGGGGAGCGCAAGGAGATCCGCCCGGTCACCATCGCCACCTACCAGGTGATGACCCGCAAGTCGAAGGGCGAGTACCGGCACCTGGAGCTGTTCGACTCGCGCGACTGGGGCCTGGTCATCTACGACGAGGTGCACCTGCTGCCGGCCCCGGTCTTCCGGATGACCGCCGACCTGCAGTCCCGGCGCCGGCTCGGGCTGACCGCCACCCTGGTCCGCGAGGACGGCCGGGAGGGCGACGTGTTCTCGCTGATCGGGCCCAAGCGCTACGACGCGCCCTGGCGCGACATCGAGAACCAGGGCTGGATCGCGCCGGCCGAGTGCGTCGAGGTGCGGGTGACGCTCACCGAGAACGAGCGGATGGGGTACGCGGTCGCCGAGGCCGAGGAGCGCTACCGGATGGCCTCCACCGCCCGCACCAAGATCAATGTCGTGCGGGCGGTGCTGGACCGGCACCCGGGTGAGCCGGCCCTGGTCATCGGCGCCTACCTGGACCAGCTCGACGAGCTGGGCGCCGAGCTGGACGCCCCGGTGATCCAGGGCTCCACCCCCAACAAGGAGCGCGAGGCGCTGTACGACCGGTTCCGCCGCGGGGAGATCCCGGTGCTGGTGGTGAGCAAGGTGGCCAACTTCTCGGTGGACCTGCCCGAGGCCAGCGTCGCGGTGCAGGTGTCGGGCACCTTCGGCTCCCGCCAGGAGGAGGCCCAGCGGCTGGGCCGGTTGCTGCGCCCGAAGGGCGACGGCCGGCAGGCGCACTTCTACTCCGTCGTCTCCCGCGACACCCTGGACACCGACTACGCCGCGCACCGCCAGCGGTTCCTCGCCGAGCAGGGCTACGCGTACCGCATCGTGGACGCCGACGACCTGCTCGGACCGGCGGTCCCGGACGCTCCCTGATCGGCAGAGTTCGCCCGATTGCCGGATAGTGGCGTGGATCTATTGCTCTGGTTGGGCTAATCTGTGCGGACGAGCCCGGCAGGGGCCGGTGGTTGCCGACAACCGGGGAGTCGTCATCACTACGCTCGGATGGATCCTGATCGGGATCGGCGCCTGGCTGGTGGTCGCGACCCTGGTGGGCATGCTGATCGGCCGGGCGATCCGGCTGCGCGACCGGCAGGTCGCCGACGACGTCGGGCCCGGGGCAGACCCCGACGTGGATCGCGGCATGGACCCCGGCGTGGACCCCGGCGTGGGTGCCGAGGTAGGTGCGGACCGCGGGGCGCAGGCGCCCCGCCGCCCCGAGATCCCGAAGCAGAACTCCGGCGGCCGCCGTGCCGACCCGGACCACCGCCCGGGGCACTGACCGGCCCGGTCGGTGGCGCCCCGTCCGCACCTGCAGCTATCCGGATCGCCGCGGGCTGTGCCAAGGTCCGCGCATGTCGTCGGGTGAGCGGGCTGCTGCCGAACGGGTCCAGGACCAGCAGCACCTGCTCGACGCGCTGCTGGTGGAGCGGGACGGGCTGCTCTCGGTGCTGGACCGGGTGCTCGCCCTGCGCGGGACCGCCCACCTGATCCGCGACGCCGCCCGCGCCGACGCCGGCTTCGTCGCCGACACCGCTGGTGACCGCGGGGTCATCCGCTGGCTGGCCGGCACCCGCACCGACTCCCTGCAGGACCTCACCGTGCCGGTGGGGCAGGGCGTCGGCGGCCGGGTGATGGCGCTGGGCCGACCGGTCCGGGTCAGCGACTACGTGACCGCGCCCAGCATCACCCACCAGTTCGACGGCGTGGTCAGCCGGGAGGCGCTCTCGGCGATGATCGCGGTGCCGATCCTCGGCGCGCGCGGCGGGCGCACCGAGACCGTCGCCGTCGCCTACGCGGCCCTGCGCGGGCCGGGGGAGTTCGGTGACGACGCGGTGCGCGCGGTGGAGGCGGTCGCGGTCGACGCCGCCCGGGCGCTGTCGCTGGCCGACCAGGCCGAGACCGGCCGGGCCACCGCGGTGGCCGCCGAGCGCCAGCGGATGCAGGCCTCGCTGCACGACTCGGTCGGCGCGATGCTGTTCTCGATCGGCGCCCAGGTCCGCGACCTGCGCTCGACGCTGCCGGACAACCCGCTGCTGCGCACCCGGTTGGGCCGGCTGGAGTCCGACGTCTCGGCGGCCTCGCTGGCGCTGCGCGAGGCGCTGCTGGCGCTGTCGGAGTCCAGCCCGGAGCGGGCGCTGCCGATCGAACTGGCCGAGCACTGCCGCAGCTTCCAGTCCCGCACCGGCGTGCCGGCCCGGCTGGTGCAGCTCGGTGAGGTCCGCCCGCTGGACGCCGAGCGCACCACGCTGCTGGTCAGCGCGGTCCGCGAGGGACTGCTGAACGTGGAGAAGCACGCCGGCGCCAGCACCGTCGTGGTGAGCCTCGGTGAGGTCGAGGGCGGGGTGCAGGTCGCGGTGGCCGACGACGGTGCACCGGTCGAGGTCGGCGTCGACCCGGCCGGCGGCGCGCACTCCGGGCTGGGCCTGCGGATGCTGGTGGAGCGGGCGGCGCGGCTGGGCGGGCGGGTCAGCCTGGTGCACGACGAGGACGGCGGCTCGACCCTGCGGATGCTGCTGCCGTCCCCGGGCCGGGACCGATGACCGCCCGGGTGATGGTGGTCGACGACCACCCCGTCGTCCGGGACGGGGTGGCGCTGCTGCTGCGCGGCGAACCGGCGCTGGTCGTGGTGGGCTCGGCGGAGAGCGGGCGGGCGGCCCTGGACCGGGCGCCCGCGCTGCGCCCGGATCTGGTGCTGCTCGACCTGCGGCTGCCCGACATGCTCGCCCCCGAGGTGGTGGCCGGGCTCCGGGAGCGGGTGCCGGCGGCGAAGGTGGTGGTGTTCACCGCGCACGGCGACCACCACGGCGTGCGGGCCGCGCTGGACGCCGGCGCGCACGGCGCCCTGCTCAAGGACGCCGCGGCGACCGACCTGGTCGAGGCGCTGCGCCGGGTGCTGCGCGGCGAGCGGGTGACCGACCCGCGGATGGCTCCGGGCGGGGCGAGCCAGGCCGCGCTGGCCCGCAGCGGCCTGACCCGCCGGGAGTACGAGGTGCTGCGGCTGGCCGCGCAGGGCCGGACCAACCCGGAGATCGCCGAGAGCACCGGCCTGGCCCGCAACACGGTGAAGACCTACCTCCAGTCCGCCCTGCACAAGCTGGGCGCCCGCAACCGGGTCGAGGCGATCGGCAAGGCCAGTGAGGCCGGCCTCCTCTAGCTGCACGACCACCTGCCCCGTGGTCGATGCCGTGGGCGCCCTCGCAGTCTGTCCGGGGGTTCGCGGAGCGGAACGGACGACGGTTCAGCGGCCTGCGGATAACGGAGTGTCAACGTTCCGGGTCGCCCCTCTCCAGGTGGGGGTGCCTGAGCGCTGTGATGGCCCACACGATGTGCGCGATCGGCCGAACGGGGGCCGCCGGAGCGAAGGAGCTCGACGTGGAGCGACGACGGGGTACCCACCCGTGCTGAGCGTGCGGGGGCTGTCCGTGCGCTACGGGCGCTCGGTGCAGGCCCTCGACGGCGTGGACGTCGAGGTGCCAGAGGACGGCGTGCTGGCGGTGCTCGGCGGCAACGGCGCCGGCAAGTCGACCCTGCTGCGCGCGGTGTCCGGCACCCTGCGGCTGCACCGCGGCGCGATCACCGCGGGGGAGATCCTGGTCTCCGGCGAGCGGATCGACCGGCTCGACCCGGCGGTGGTGGTCCGGCGCGGGGTGGTCGCGGTGCCCGAGGGGCGGCAGGTGTTCGCCCGGATGACCGTCGAGGACAACCTGCGGGCCGGTGGCCTGGGCGCGCGCTCGGCGGCCGCCCGGACCGAGGCCCGGGAGCGGGTGCAGGAGCTGTTCCCGGTGCTGGCCGAGCGCGCCGGGCAGCGGGCCGGCCTGCTGTCCGGCGGCGAGCAGCAGATGCTGGCCATCGGCCGGGCGCTGATGTCCAGCCCGTCGCTGCTGCTGCTCGACGAGCCGTCGCTGGGCCTGGCCCCGCAGATGGTCGGCCGGATCGGCCGGATCATCCGGGAGATCCACGCCCAGGGCACCGCGGTGGTGCTGGTCGAGCAGAACGCGACGATGGCGCTGCAGGTGGCCGACCACGCGGCGGTGCTGGAGGTCGGCCGGATCGCGCTGGCCGGCCCGGCCGCCGAGCTGGCCGCGTCCGACGACGTGCAGCGGCTCTACCTCGGCGGGCACGCCGAGTCCCAGGAGCAGGCGGCCAGCGAGGTGGCCGAGGCCAAGGCGCACCGGCCCCGCCGGGCGCTGTCCCGGTGGGCCGGATGACCTCCGGCGCGGGCGGCGAGGCCGTCGTGGACGAGACCGTGGCGCACGGCGGGACCGGGAGCCACGCCGGCCCCGCCACCCCCACCACGACCCCCACTGCCACCCCGACCCTGCGCGACGACGTCCGGGAGCTGGTCGTCGAGGACGTCACGCTGACCTTCGGCGGCATCACCGCCCTGGACGACGTCAGCTTCACCGTCGCCCCGGGCACTGTGCACGCGTTGATCGGCCCGAACGGCGCCGGCAAGTCCAGCTGCTTCAACGTGATCAGCGGGCTGTACCAGCCGACCGCGGGCCGGGTCCGGTTCGGCGACGACGTGCTCACCTCGACGGCCCCGCACCGGCTGGCCAAGCTGGGCATCGGCCGGTCGTTCCAGAACATCGCGCTCTCGCCCGGCTCCACGGTCCGGGACAACGTGATGACCGGTCGGCACGTGCTGACCAGCGGCGGGTTCCTGGCCGGCGGGCTGCGGCTGCCGTGGGTGGTGCGCACCGAGGCGCGCCACGTGGCCCGGGTCGAGGAGATCTGCGCGTTCCTCGGCCTGGCCGACCGCCTCGACGTGCCGGTGGCCGCGCTGCCCTACGGGGTGGCCAAGCGGGTGGACATCGCCCGCGCGCTGGCCGTCGAGCCCACGCTGCTGCTGCTCGACGAGCCGGCCGCCGGGCTGAACGCCACCGAGACCGCCGAGATGGCGGTGACCATCACCGACCTGCGCGACGCGCTCGGCATCTCGGTGCTGCTGGTGGAGCACGACATGGGGCTGGTGATGGGCATCGCCGACCGGGTCAGCGTGCTCGACTTCGGCCGGCTCATCGCCGACGGCGAGCCGGCGCAGGTGCAGTCCGACCCGGAGGTGATCCGGGCCTACCTCGGCACCACCGAGGACGACGCGGTCGATGGGCGAGCGAGCGGAGAGCCGTCGTGAACACGTTCGTCCAGCTGGTGGTCAACGGCCTGGGCAAGGGGGCGGTCTACGCGCTGCTCGCGCTCGGCTTCGTGGTCATCTACAAGGCCACCGAGGTGATCAATTTCGCGCACGGCTCGCTGGTGCTGGTCGGCGGGTTCCTGGTCTACGAGCTGCGCGACACGCTCGGCTGGGTGGGGGCGGCGGTGGTCGGCATCGCCGCGGCCGCGCTGGCCGGGCTGGTGATCGAGCGGGTGCTGCTGGCCAACGCCACCGCCGCCGACCACAACAGCCTGGCCCTGCTCACCATCGGCATCGATGTGATCATCACCGAGGAGGTCGTCCGCCGGGTGGGCGCCGACATCCCGTTCATCGGCGACCCCTACGACGCCCAGCCCATCCAGCTCGGCGCGGTGACGATCTTCCGCACGCAGGCCATCGCGCTGGTCGTCGGGGCCGTCCTGATCACCGCGTTCCTGCTGGCCTTCCGCTACTCCAGCTGGGGCGTCGCGATGCGCGCCCAGGCGGAGAACCGGGAGGCCGCCGCGCTGATGGGCATCCGCAGCTCGCGGGTGACCGCGACGGCGTGGCTGGTGGCCGGCGCGCTGGCCGGGGTGGCCGTGCTGTTCATCGCCACCCAGGACTTCTCCGGCGCCGGGCTGGGCCGGGGCACGCACGCGATCGCGCTGATCGCGTTCCCGGCCGCGATCCTCGGCGGGCTGGACTCGACGGCCGGGGCGGTGGTCGGCGGGATCGTCGTCGGGCTCACCGAGGCGCTGTCCGCGCAGTACATCTCCTTCGAGTTCTCCAAGAGCGCGGTGTTCCTGGTGATGCTGGTGGTGCTGGTCGTCCGGCCCTCCGGGCTGTTCGGGACGAAGGAGCTCAGTCGTGTCTGACACGATGGTCAAGGCCGCGCCCGCGACGCCGCGCCCCCCGTCGGTCCCCCGGCGGCGCAACTGGTGGGCGATCGGCGGTGCCGCGCTGCTGCTCGTCGCGCTGGTGCTGCTGCCGGTCGCGGTCGGGTCCCAGGTGGCCTACCTCAAGGTGGCCCAGTACATCCTGATCGGCGCGGTCGGCGGGATCGGGCTGACCCTGCTGGTCGGCCAGGCCGGCCAGCTGTCCCTGGCGCACCCGTTCTTCCTGCTGGTCGGGGCGGTGTCCTACGCGGTGCTGTCCGGCGAGCCGGAGGTCGACCTGGTCGCCCTGGGGCTGCCGCCGCTGCTCGGGATGATCGGCGCGGTGATGATCGCCGGGCTGTTCGGGCTGGCCTTCGCCCCGGTCGCCGGCCGGCTGCGCGGGATCTACCTGGGCGTGGCGTCGCTGTCGCTGGTGTTCCTCGGGCTCTGGCTGGGCCAGTCGCTGGAGTCGCTGACCGGCGGCACCTCGTCCGGGCGGACGCCGCCGAACTTCGAGCTGTTCGGCTTCGAGTTCGCCAACAGCCAGCCGGCGCCGACCGTCCTCGGCGTCGCCATCCAGAAGCAGCAGCGGCTGTGGTTCCTGTTCCTGGTCCTGGCCGTGCTGGCCTACCTGCTGGCCCGCGGCGCGGTGCGCAGCCGGATCGGCCGGGCCTGGCGCGCGGTGCGCGACAACGAGGCCGCGGCCACCGCGATGGGCATCAACGTCACCCGGGTCAAGGCCGGCGCGTTCGTGGTCTCCTCGGCCTACGCCGGGCTCGCCGGGGTGATGACCGCGCTCTGGCTGGACCTGGTCAAACCGGACGAGAACGAGTTCACCGGCAACTACTCGCTGACCGTGGCCATCGCCTTCCTGGCCATCGTGATCATCGGCGGGCTGGGCTCGGTGCCCGGCGCGGTGTTCGGCGCGATCATGGTCTACGGGCTGCAGCAGTTCTTCCTGCTCGGCGCGAACGAGTTCGGCTGGTTCGCCGACGCCCAGTTCGGCGGGCTGACCGCGGTCGTGCTCAGCGCCTTCGTCTACGGCACCGCGGTGGTGCTCGTGGTGCTCTTCGAACCCGGCGGCGCGGCCGCCATCGGCCGGCGGATCCTCGCCCGCCGCAGACCTCAAGCTGTCCCTGCCGGCTCCGGCGGGCGAACCACCCCCGAGAGGAACGACGATGATCCTAGGGCGTAGAGCAGGGCGGACGGCGGTGCTCGCCGGCGCGCTGGCGAGCGCGATGGTGCTGGCCGGCTGCGGCAGCACCGCCGATCAGACCACCGATGCCGGCGCCGGGGCCGGCGGGGTGAAGACCGACAAGGGCGTCACCGACACCACCATCACGCTCGGGATCATGGGCGACAACACCGGCCCGTTCAAGAACCTGGGCGCCGGGCTGAACGCCGGCAACCAGCTGTGGGTCGACGACGTCAACGCCGCCGGCGGGATCTGCGACCGGCAGCTCGCCCTGGAGGTCGTCGACCACGGTTACAAGGCCGACACCGCCAAGACCCTCTACCCGCAGATCGAGCCGAAGGTGCTCGGCATGGTGCAGCTGCTGGGCTCGCCGGTGCTGGCCGCGCTCAAGCAGAACCTGATCGACGACAACCTGCTCGCCGCGCCGGCGTCGTGGTCCAGCGAGGTGCTCAACAACCCGAGCATCATGATGATCGGCACCACCTACGACCTGGAGATCGTCAACGGGCTGGCCTACATGCAGCAGCAGGGCCTGATCGCCGACGGCGACACCATCGGCCACATCTACATCGACGGCGAGTACGGCGGCAACGGTCTGAAGGGCTCGCAGTACTACGCCCAGCAGCACGGGCTGACCGTCCGCGAGGCCAAGATCACCTCCACGGACAACGACCTGACCGGCATCGTCACCGGTCTGCGCGGTGACGGGGTCAAGGCGATCGTGCTGACCACCACGCCCAGCCAGTCCGCGTCGGCACTGGCCGCCAACGAGGCCCTCGGGCTGAACGTGCCGGTGCTGGGCAACAACCCGACCTTCGACCCGGCGCTGCTGGACAGCCCGGCGGCGAACGCGCTGGGCAACCTGTACGTCGCCGCGTCCAGCCCGCCGTTCTCCTCGAAGACCCCCAAGGCGGTCGAGGTCGCCGACGCCTACAAGAAGAGCTACCCGGGCTCCCCGCTCAACGCGGGGGTGCACACCGGCTACGTCGAGGGCATGGTGTGGCAGGCGGTGCTGGAGAAGGCCTGCGAGAACGGCGACCTGAGCCGGGCCGGCGTCGCCGAGGCGCTGACCACCCTGGACGCGGTGAACACCGAGGACCTGGTCACCGAGCTGGACTACAGCTCGCCCGGGTCGCCGCCCACCCGCGGTGTGTACATCGCCAAGGTCGACCCGGCCGCGGAGGGCGGGCTGACCGAGGTGGCGCCGCTGTTCACCGCCCCCGAGGCGGCCGGCTACAAGGCCCCGTACCAGCAGGGCTGACCCGCAGACGGGGACCGGGGTCCACTGTCGTACCCCGGTCCCGGACCGCGCCCGACCCCGAAGAGGGGTCGGGCGCGGCTGCACGCCCGCCCGGCCGCTGACCCGGGGGCCGGGATGCGGACCCCGGTCGACTCCCGGCCGCCCCCGACCTCGGGCCGGGGTCCGGCT
>DASQMQ010000231.1:0-7821 GCA_035645455.1 Pseudonocardia sp. | reverse complement strand
TCCGCGGCCAGCGCGCCGACGTCGTCGGTGCCCAGGTCGACCACGGCGTCCGCACCGGCCGCCTGGGCCCGCTCCCGGGCCGGCGCGGAGCGGGTCGCGGCGATCACGCGGCGGGCGCCCGCGAGCCGGGCCAGCTGCACGGCGGCCTGGCCGACCACGCCGCCGGCGAGCAGGTGCTCGTGCTGGGCGCCTGGTGCGCGGCCACCGCGGACAGTCCGAGCGCGGCGACCAGCACCGGGTCGGCATCCGCGGGCAGCTCGACGAGGTCGGTGGCCGGTGCGATCGCGGCGCCGGCCATGCCGCCGTCGCCGGGGGCCATCCCGGCGCTGCTCGGGAACCAGACCGCGCGCCCGTCCACGGTGCCGACCCCCTGCACGCCAGGGACGTACGGCGTGGCCGGCACGCCGAAGTACGACGCGCCGGTCGCGCACAGCACGTCCAGCGGGGTGATCGGCACCGCGGCCACCGCGACCAGCACCTCGCCCGGCCCGGGCACCGGCGGCTCGCGGTCGACCACCCGCGGCGGCTCGCCGCACATCTCGACCTGCGCGGCGCGCACGGTCACGCGGGCTGCAGCACGAAGTCGTAGCGGGCCTCGTACCAGGGCTGCTCGGACTTCCCGCCGTCCGGCGTCGGCCCCGCCGGGTGCTCGGTGAAACCGACCACGAGCTCCTGCTTGGTGCCGAACACGACGTCGCTGTCGAGGTAGTCGGCGCCCTCCTGGAACAGGTGGGTGATCAGCGGCCGGAAGCCCGGCACGTTGATCAGGAAGTGCACGTGGGCGGGCCGGTAGTAGCTGATGTCGGTGCGCTTGATGAGATCGCCGACCGGTCCGTCCATCGGGATGGTGTAGCCCTTCGGGGCGATCGTGCGGATGCAGTACGTGCCGTCCTCGCGGGTGGTGTACTTGGCGCGCAGCCGGGCCTCGTCGACCTCGAGCTGGGCCTCGTAGGCGCCGTCGGTGTCGGCCTGCCACACGTCGAGCACCGCGCCGGGGACCGGCGAGCCGTCCAGCGAGCGCACCGTGCCGGTGATGTAGAGCGGTGCCCCGGCCACCCCGTCGGACATGTCGCCGCCGAAGCCCAGCTCGGGCGAGCCCTCGATGTGGAACGGTCCCAGCACCGTGGCCGGGGTGGCCGCAGCGTCGAACCGGTGGTTCATCTGCACGACCAGCATGCTCAGCCCGAGCACGTCGGAGGTGAGGATGAACTCCTCGCGCTTGGTGTCGCTGATCTGGCCGGCGCGGTTGAGCCACTGGATGGCGGCCATCCACTCGGCCTCGGTCAGCCGCACCTCGCGGGCGTAGTCGTGCAGGTGGCGGACGAGGGCGGTGATCAGCTCGCGGGTGCGCGGGTCGCGCGCGGTCGCCCACCGCTGCACCGCGAGGTCGGTGATGTTGTCCTCGGTGGCGAGCAGCATCCCGGTGTGGTCGGCAGCGCTGTCGTTCACGGGGGAGTCGTTCACTGGACGTCCTTCACTCGGGCCGGTAGGGGTCGGGGTCGACGGACCGGTTGTTCAGGTCCACCGACAGGAAGATCTCGTTGGCGACCGGGTGCCGCAGCTCCTCGGCCAACTGCCCGATCAGCCCGGCGGTGCGGGCCAGCAGGGCGAACCCGCGCAGCAGCTCCATCGGCAGGCCCAGGTCGGCCAGCGCCGCCCCGCACACCCCGGCGCCGTTGAGCGGCAGCGTGCGGCCCAGCACCTCGCCGTGCACCCGCCCGATCGCGGCGAACAGCTGCAGGTGCGGGCCGAACCGGTCCTCCTCGCGGGCGATCTGCATCAGCCGCGGGGTGCGCGGGTCGCCGTCCTTGTGGACGTGGTGGCCGAGGCCGGGGACGAACTTCTGGGCGGCCCGCTGGGCCCGCACGGTCTCCAGCGCGAGCGCGTCCCAGCCGGCGTCGTCGGTGGGCGTCTGCTCCACACCGGCCAGCACGTCGTGCAGGAACCGGCCGCAGTCCTCGGTGACCCCGAGGAACCGGGACCCGCCGCCGAGCAGCCCGGCGGCCAGCGCACCCTGGATGGAGTCGGGTGCGGACAGGTAGGTCAGCCGGGTGACGATCGCGGTGGGGGTGAAGCCGTGGTCGGCCAGCGCGGCCAGCACGGCCTCGAACACCCGGGTCTCGCCGGGGGTGGGCCGGCGCTGGGTGGCCAGCCAGAACGCCAGCTCGCCGAACCCGACCGTGCCCATGACGTCGGCGGCCAGGTCGTGGCCGAGCAGGGTGATCGTCTCCCGGCTGGAGGCGCCCAGCGCCGTCGGGTACTCCGGGGCGCTCATGCGTCCTCCCGGGGTGCGCCGAGCCACTCGCGCAGCTCGGTGCCGTGCTCGTCGAGCTCGGGTGGCGGCAGCCGGTAGCCGACCGGGGTCTCGGAGAACCGGATGGGGTGTCGGGTGGTGGGCACCGCCCGCTCGCCCTCGCCGACCTCGACGATCGGGTCCAGCCCGAACCGCTCGGCCATCGCGAACCCGCCGTCGATGGTGTTGATGGGTCCGCACGGCACCCCGGCGTCGACCAGCAGCTCGAACCACTCCACCGCGCCGCGGGTGGCGAGCCGGTCGGTCAGCAGCGGGCGCAGCTGCTCGCGGTTCGAGGTGCGGTCGGCGTTGCGCGCGAACCGCGGGTCGTCGGCCACCTCGGGGATGCCGAGCACCCCGCACAGCGCGCGGAACTGCCGGTCGTTGGCCGCGGCCACGATGATGTCGTTGTCCGCGGTCGGCAGCGGCTCGTAGGGGAAGACGCTGGGGTGGGCGTTGCCCATCCGGTAGGGCACCTCGCCGCCCGCGGCCCACGCCGAGCTGTGGTTGACCAGCCCGGTCAGCGCCGAGGACAGCAGGTTGACCTCGACGTGCTGGCCGCGCCCGGTGGCGTCGCGGTGGCGCAGCGCGGCCAGGATCCCGATCACCGCGTGGTTGCCGGCCATCACGTCGAACACCGAGATCCCGGCCCGGTACGGCGGGCCGTCCGGGTCGCCGGTCAGGCTCATCAGCCCGGAGATGGCCTGCACCATCAGGTCGTAGCCGGGCACCTTCGCGCCCGGACCGGAGCCGAACCCGCTGATCGAGGAGTAGACGACGCCCGGGTTGTCCGCGGCCACCGCGGCGTAGTCCAGGCCGAACTTGGCCATCCCGCCCGGTCGCAGGTTCTCGATCAGCACGTCGGCGCGGCGGGCCAGCTCGCGGGCCAGCCCGGCGTCGTCCGGGTCGCGCAGATCCAGCACGATCGACCGCTTGCCCCGGTTGATGCCCAGGTAGTAGGTGGAGGTGCCGGCCCGCTCCGGCGGGGTCCAGGAGCGGGTGTCGTCGCCGGTCGGCGGGCCTTCCACCTTGACCACCCGCGCGCCCATGTCGGCCAGCAGCATGGTGGCGTACGGGCCGGCCAGCACCCGGGAGAAGTCGGCCACCAGGATCCCGGCCAGCGGTCCCGTGGCGACCTGCGCGTCGTCTCCGGTCATCTGCGCCGCCCCTCGTGTCCGATCTACGGACAGTCGTCCGCTATTGCCTCCGCGGATTCTGCGCAGCCGCGCGGATCGCGTCAACCGGGGGGCCGGCCGGGACCGTCGTCCGGGTGACCTGCGGGACGCTCTCCCGGCGCGCGAAGTCGGCGCTGATCTCGCCCGCGGTGTGCAGCAGCAGCGGCAGGTGGTGCTCCAGCAGGTGCTCGACCGGGGTCTCCGCGGCGTGGGTGTTGACGTTCAGCGCCGCGACCACCCGGCCCGAGCCGTCGCGCAGCGGCACCGCGACCGATCGGATGCCCAGGGTGAGCTGCTGGTCGGTGAGCGCCCAGCCGCGGGCCCGGACCTCGCGCAGCTCGGCCTCGCGCTCGGCCCGGTCCGGCTGCCAGCGCGGGACGAGTCCGGAGCGGGTCGGTTCGCTCAGCAGTGCGTCCACCTCCTGGGGGTCCAGCGCGGCCAGCAGGACCTTGCCCAGCGAGGTCTGCAGGGCCGGGAACCGGGTGCCGATCTGCACGGCCAGCGCGACGATCTTGGGCACCGCGACCCGGGCCACGTAGACGATGTCCGGCCCGTCCAGCTGGGCGACCGAGCAGGACTCGTCGGTGCGCTCGGAGAGCCGCTCCATGTGCGGGCGGGCGACGTCCCACAGGCCCATCGAGCACACGTACGCCACGCCCAGTTCCAGCACCCGCGGGGTGAGCGCGAACCCGGAGCCCTCGGGTCGCACGTAGCCCAGCTCGCGCAGCGTCAGCAGGATCCGCCGGGCGGTCGGTCGGGTCAGCCCGGTCGCCGTGGCGACCTCGGTGAGCGAGAGCGCCGGCCGGCCCGGCGGGAAGGCGGCGATCACCTCCAGGCCACGGGCCAGCGCCTCGATGAAGTCCGGACCGGTCCCCGCGCGCGGCATCGGTTGCCCCTTCCCCTGATAGGCACCCGCAGGGTAGACGCCCGTCCGGCTGGCGGACACCCACCCGTCCGGCGGGACAGAATCGGCCGGCCGTTGACAGCCACGGCGCGGCGGGTCAGAGTTGCGCGCACAACTGACCGTGTATCGGACAAGCGTCCGCAATGGCGTCGCAAAGGAGCGAAGGCTGTGGGCAATCCAGACGTCAGCGGGTCCCGGCCGCCGGTGGTGCTGCGCGGGGGCACCGTCCTCACCCTGGACGACAGCAAGCAGGTGCTCACCGACAGCGACGTGCTCGTGGTGGACGACCGGATCGCCGCGGTCGGTCCGCGGCTGGAGGTCCCGCCGGGCACCGTGGAGATCGACGCCACCGACGGCGTGGTGCTGCCCGGGATGATCGACACCCACCGGCACATGTGGCAGACCGCGATGCGCGGGTACGGCGCGGACTGGACGCTGACCCAGTACTTCGTCTGGTACTACCTGGAGTCCGGCAAGCACTTCCGCCCCGAGGACGTGCACGCCGGCAACCTGCTGGCCGCCGCCGAGGCGATCGACGCCGGGGTCACCACCTGCGTGGACTGGTCGCACGGGCTGCAGACCGTCGAGCACGCCGACGCCGCGGTGGACGCCCTGCAGGCCGTCCCCGGCCGGTTCGTGCTGGCCTACGGCAACATCCAGCAGCCGCCCGCGGAGTGGTCGGGCTCGCCGCAGTTCCGCGACTTCGTGAACCGGCGGATCTCCGGCGACGACATGCTCGGCTTCCAGATGGCCTTCGACGTCACCGGCGATCCGGCGTTCCCGGAGAAGGGCGCCTTCGAGGTGGCCCGCGAGCTGGGCGTGCCGGTCACCACGCACGCCGGCGTCTGGGGCGCCACCAACGACGACGGCATCCGGCTCATGTACGAGAACGGGTTCATGACCCCGGAGACGATCTACGTGCACGCGGCCACCCTGAGCGCGGACTCCTACCACCGCATCGCCGCCACCGGCGGCTCGATCTCGGTGTCCACCGAGAGCGAGCAGAGCGCCGGGCAGGGCTACCCCCCCACCTGGGCGATCTGCAAGTACGGCATCCCGGTGTCGCTGTCGATGGACACCAGCGTCTGGTGGAGCGGTGACCTGTTCTCGGCGATGCGCAGCACGCTGGGCGCGGACCGCTCGCGCGAGCACCTGGAGGCGCACGCGCACGGCGACACGGTGACCCACTGCCGGCTGCGCGCCGACGAGGTCGTGGAGTGGGCCACCCGGGGCGGGGCGAAGGCGCTGGGTCGCGACGCCGAGCTGGGCAGCCTGGAGGTCGGCAAGAAGGCCGACGTGGTGCTGCTCAAGAACGAGCACTCGCCGGTGTCGTTCCCGGTGCTCAACCCCTACGGGCACGTCGCGTTCCAGGCCCAGCGCGGGGACGTGCACACGGTGCTGGTGGACGGGCGGATCGTGAAGCGCGACCACCGCCTGGTCGGGGTGGACCTGCCGGCGATCCGGCGCGAGGTCGAGGCGACCGTGGAGCACCTGCGCTCGACCCTGGGCGAGGACGCCTGGCGGCAGGGCATGAACCCGGACGTGCCGGAGACCAAGGTGCTGGACAACCCGTACACCTACACCGACTACCGCAGCTCCGACACCCACCGCGCCCGGTAGCCGACCTGGTCGCCCGGGGCGCGCCGGCCGGTCGCCGCGCGCCCCGGTGTGTCTCACCCGTCCCGGTGAACCGGCTCGGCCAGGTGCAACAGCCCGCCCCCTGGGCGCGACGGGCAGGGCAGCGCCAGTTGCCGGTCGCCTCGTCGGGGAGGGCCCATGACCGCACCGCACGACCTCCCGCCCGCGGTCCGTCCGGCGGTGCCGGCCGTGCCCGCCCAGCGGTCCGCCCCGACGGTGGCGGGGTGGCCGTCCGGGCTGCCCCCCTCGGGTCGGGCCGCGCAGCCACCCCGGCGGCGCTGGCCGTGGGTGACCGCCGGGCTCGCGCTCGGCCTGTTGCTCGGTGGCGCCGTCGGCACCGTGCTGGGCGGCAGCGCCTTCCCGACGACCGGGGTGGCGAGCGCGCCGGTCGGGGAGCGGGTGGTCACGGTGGCGGCGCCGGCCCCGCCGCCGGAGACGATCACGATCACGATCACCGCGCCCGCCCCGGCGCCCGCGCCGGCCGAGCCGCGCACGGCCTTCGGCGCCGGGCTGTGGGAGGTGGGGGTGGACATCGCCGCCGGCAAGTACAAGTCCACCGGCACCGACGACTACGGCTGCTACTACGCGCGACTGGAGCGCAACGACGGCACGCTGGCCGACATCATCACCAACGGGTTCACCCAGGGCCCGGCCACGGTCACCATCGTCGAGACCGACGGCTACTTCGAGACCTCGGGTTGCCGGGAATGGGTGCGGGTGCCCTGATCGCGATTCCGGAGCGTTTTCCGGTGCGATTCCTGGCGCTTTCCCGGTGAACGGCTCCCCGCTCGGTAGAACCTGTTCGGCAGGGCCGGGCGATCGGTGTCGAGATCGCGCCGTGATGATCAATCTGGGCTCTCCTCGGCCCGCTGGGCGCCGGACCGGGGTCCACACCTGCGGAGGTTCGGACCGCGCCGGGTCGGGTGTGGCCCGCCGCTCGTCAGACCGTGATCGGCGCTTGATCGGGCCCCGGCGTCGGCGCCGCCGCGCAGGGTGGTGTCCGGGGGCCGTATGCTTCGACCACCGATCGTCCGGGTGGTTGGAATGTTCTCGTACCTGTCCCACCTGGAGTGCTCCCGCACCGGTTCGCGCCACGAGGCCGACGTCGTGCAGGGCACCTCGCCGGTCGGCGCGCCGCTGCTGGCCCGCTACGACCTGGCGCGGGCCGCCGCCGCGGTCACACCGGCGGAGATCGCGGCCCGCCGGCCGGACCTGTGGCGCTACCGGGAACTGCTGCCGGTGCGCGATCCCGCGTCGATCGCGACCCTCGGGGAGGGCATGACCCCGCTGGTCGACCTGCCCCGGCACGGCGCCCGGCTGGGTGTGCCCGGCCTGCGGATGAAGGACGAGGGCGCGGTCCCGACCGGCACGTTCAAGGCCCGCGGCGCCGCGGTCGGCGTCTCGCGGGCCGCGGAGCTGGGCGTCACCGGGATCGCCCTGCCGACCAACGGCAACGCCGGCGCGGCCTGGGCGGCGTACGCGGCCCGGGCCGGGCTGGCCGCGCTGGTCGTGATGCCGGTGGACGCCCCGCAGATCACCCGGCGCGGCTGCGTGCTGGCCGGCGCCGAGCTGTACCTGGTCGACGGCCTGATCGGGGACGCCGGCGCGCTGGTGAAGGCGGCCGTGCCGGCCAGGGCCGGATTCCAGGACGTCTCGACGCTGCGCGAGCCGTACCGGGTCGAGGGCAAGAAGACGATGGGCTACGAGATCGTCGAGCAGCTCGGCTGGCGGGCCCCCGAGGTCATCCTCTACCCGACCGGCGGCGGCGTCGGGATCATCGGCATCCACAAGGCGCTGCGGGAGATGCGGGA
>DASQMQ010000230.1:0-4817 GCA_035645455.1 Pseudonocardia sp. | reverse complement strand
GGCGAAGCGCACCCGCACCCGCACGCCGGGCGCGGCGGTGTCGGCGAGGTGGGTGGGCACCCGGTAGTCGAACGGCCGGTCCAGGTGGGCCAGCGGCACGTCGACCGTGATCCGGGCGACCGGCAGCTCCGCGGCCGGCTGCCACTCGCCGCGGCGCCGGGAGCCGCGGCGGGCGGCGACCGGCGGGGCGGGACGGGCACTCATGGCGACATCCTCTCCGCCGCCCCCGACATCCCCGCGCACCGGGCTCCGCGCCGTCGGCCGGTGCGGCCGGACGCGGGTCAGCGGGCCCCGGGCGCCCCGGGACCCGCTGACGGGCGAACTCGTCGCCGACCGCCGGCCCGCGGTCACGCGGGCCGGGTGGGTTCACCCCCCGGCGACCGACTTCAGCGCGTCCGCGCGGTCGGTGCTCTCCCACGGCAGCTCGACGTCCACCCGGCCGAAGTGGCCGTAGGCCGCGGTCTGGGCGTAGATCGGGCGCAGCAGGTCCAGGTCGCGGATGATCGCGGCCGGGCGCAGGTCGAAGACCTCGCCGATGGCCTTCTGGATCCGCGCCGGGTCGACGTGCTCGGTGCCGAAGGTCTCGATGAACAGCCCCACCGGGGCCGCCTTGCCGATCGCGTAGGCGACCTGGACCTCGATCCGCTCGGCCAGCCCGGCCGCGACCGCGTTCTTGGCCACCCAGCGCATGGCGTAGGCCGCGGACCGGTCCACCTTCGACGGGTCCTTGCCGGAGAACGCGCCGCCACCGTGCCGGGCGAACCCGCCGTAGGTGTCGACGATGATCTTGCGACCGGTCAGCCCGGCGTCGCCCATCGGGCCGCCGACGACGAACCGCCCGGTCGGGTTGACCAGCAGCCGCACGTCGGAGACGTCCAGGCCGAGCAGCGCCGACTCCGGCTCCACCACGTGCTGGCCGATGTCGGGGGCCAGCATGGCGTCCAGGTCGATGTCGGCGGCGTGCTGGCTGGAGATCACGACCGTGTCCAGCCGGACGGGCTTGTCGCCGTCGTACTCGATGGTGACCTGGGTCTTGCCGTCGGGGCGCAGGTAGGGCAGCACCCCGGACTTGCGCACCGCGGTGAGCCGCCGGGCCAGCCGGTGGGCCAGCGCGATCGGCAGCGGCATCAGCTCGGGGGTGTCGGTGTTGGCGTAGCCGAACATCAGGCCCTGGTCGCCGGCGCCCTGTCGGGCGATCTCGTCCTCGCTGGACTCGACCCGGCTCTCGTAGGCGGTGTCCACGCCCTGGGTGATGTCCGCGGACTGCGCGCCGATGGCCACGTTGACCCCGCACGAGGCACCGTCGAAGCCCTTGGCCGAGGAGTCGTAGCCGATCGCCAGGACCGTGTCCCGGACCAGGGTCGGGATGTCGGCGTAGGCGCTGGTGGTGACCTCGCCCGCGACGTGCACCTGGCCGGTGGTGACCATCGTCTCCACCGCCACCCGGCTGCGCGGGTCCTGGGCCAGCAGCGCGTCCAGGATGGTGTCGCTGATCGCGTCGCACATCTTGTCCGGGTGACCCTCGGTCACCGACTCGCTGGTGAACAACCGCCGGCCTGTGCTCACGCCTTCTCCATCCGCTCCCGTTCGGCCGCGATCCGGCCCGATCCACCGTCGAGCGTAGACGACCCCCCGGTGCGGGATCGCCGGGCCGGACGTCAGCTCGGCCACTGCCACTGCCACTGCCACTGCCACCGCCACTGCCGCTGTCCAGCGGCGAGTCCCACCGTCAGGCGAGCCGGGCGGCCACCGCGTCCCACACCCGCGAGGCCAGCAGGGCCTTGGAGCCGCTCGGGAGTTCGGTCTCGCCGCCGTCGGCGGCCAGCAGCCACCCGGCGTTGTCGGGGACCTCGAACGCCCGGCCCTCCCCGACGGCGTTGACCACCAGCAGGTCGCAGCCCTTGCGGCCGAGCTTGGCCCGACCGTGGTGCAGCGCGTCGCCGGCCCCGTCGCCGGTCTCGGCGGCGAACCCGACCACGATCTGGCCGGGGGCGCGCCGGCCGACCAGCTCGACCAGGATGTCCGGGTTGGTGGCCAGGGCCAGCGGCGGTGGCCCGGCGTCGCCCTTCTTGATCTTGTGGGCGGCCAGCGCTGCGGGCCGGAAGTCGGCCACCGCCGCCGCCATCACCACCGCGTCCGCGCCCTCGGCCGCGGACCGCATCGCCTCCCGCAGGTCCAGGGCCGTGCCGACGCGCAGCACGTCGACCCCGGCCGGGGCGACCAGGTCGGCGGTGTGCGCGGCGACCAGGGTGACCGAGGCGCCGCGCTGCGCGGCCACCCGGGCCAGCGCCCAGCCCTGCCGCCCCGACGACCGGTTGCCCAGGTAGCGGACCGGGTCCAGGGGTTCCCGGGTGCCGCCGGCGGAGACGACGACGCGGCGACCGGCCAGGTCGTGCGGCAGGGCGTCCGGGCGTTCGAGCAGCAGCCGGGCCAGGTCGGCGATCTCGGCGGGCTCGGGCAGCCGGCCCGGGCCGGTGTCGGCGCCGGTGAGCCGGCCGGACGCGGGCTCCATCACGACCGCACCGCGGGAGCGCAGCAGCGCGACGTTGTCGCGGGTGGCCGGGTGCTCCCACATCTCGGTGTGCATGGCCGGGGCGAACAGCACCGGGCAGCGGGCGGTCAGCAGGGCCGCGGTGAGCAGGTCGTCGGCCCGGCCGTGGGCCGCCCTGGCCAGCAGGTCGGCGGTGGCCGGGGCGACCACGACGAGGTCGGCGTGCTTGCCCAGCCGCACGTGCGGCACCGACGGCACGTCGGTGAACACGCCGGCGTGCACCGGCTGCCCGGACAGCGCCTCGAACGTCGCCGCCCCGACGAACCGCAGGGCGGCGGCGGTCGGCAGCACCCGGACGGCGTGCCCGGACTCGGTGAGCAGGCGCAGCAGTTCGGCGCTCTTGTAGGCGGCGATCCCGCCCGCGACGCCGAGCAGGACCGACGGTCGGGCGCCCGGCTCGGGGATGCTCATCACCCGGTCCGCGGGGCCGGGCGGGCCGCTACTGCTCGCCCTCGGTGTGCTCGAGCAGGCCGGCCTGGATCTCGCGCATGGCGATCGACAGCGGCTTCTCCCGCGGGCCCGGCTCGACCAGCGGCCCGACGTACTCCAGCAGGCCCTCGCCGAGCTGGGAGTAGTAGTCGTTGATCTGGCGGGCCCGCTTGGCCGCGTAGATGACCAGCGCGTACTTCGAACTGACCTGGTCGAGCAGGTCGTCGATGGGCGGGTTGGTGATGCCCTCGGGGACGTTTCCGGCAACGGCACCGGTCAGCGGCATGCTCACGTAGCAGACTCCTGGGGGGAAGGTCGGGTGGCCGGCGACGGCGGGGCGCCGTTCGCGCCGACGTCACCCGGTCCGACCAACAACTGTACCAATCGCCCGGCGACCGCCGGCACGTCGTCGTTGACCAGCGCGACGTCGAACTCGTCGCGGGCGGCCAACTCCTCGCGGGCGGTCTGCAGGCGGCGCGCGAAGTGCTCGGCGGACTCGGTGCCGCGGGTCCGCAGCCGGCGGGCGAGCTCCTCGAACGAGGGCGGCTCGACGAACACCGTGACCGACTCCGGCATCGCGGTCTTGATCGCCCGCGCGCCGTGCAGGTCGACCTCGACCAGCACCGGCAGCCCGGCGGCCAGGGCCCGCTCGACCGGCGCCCGCGGGGTGCCCGAGCGCTGCAGGCCGCCGTGGATCTCGGCCCACTCCAGCAGCTCGTCGCGCTCGACGAGCCGGTCGAACCCGGACGGTCCGACGAAGTGGTAGTCCCGGCCGTCGACCTCGCCGAGGCGCGGCTCGCGGGTCGTGGCCGAGACGCTGAAGTGCAACTGCGGCAGCCGGGACCGCAACTCGGCCACGATGCTGCTCTTGCCGACGCCGGAGGGGCCGGCCAGTACCACCAGCCGACCCCTCCGGACGTCGTCCACCACGTGCGTGCTGCTCAGGACTCGAACTCGGCCAGCAGCGCCTTGCGCTGCCGCTCGCCCAGCCCGCGCAGCCGCCGCGAAGGTGCGATCTCCAGCCGCTCCATCATCTGCGCGGCGCGGACCTTGCCCACCCCGGGCATCGCCTCGAGCAGCGCCGAGACCTTCATCTTGCCCATCACCTCGTCGGTGTCGGACTGCTTGAGGACCTCACCGATCGTGGTCCCGCCGCGCTTGAGCCGGTCCTTCAGCTCGGCCCGGGCACGGCGCGCCGCAGCCGCCTTCTCGAGTGCGGCAGCGCGCTGTTCCTCAGTCAGCTGGGGAAGGGCCACGGTCTCCTCCGTCTTTCGGTTCGTGCGGCCTGGATCCAGGGCGCGTCCTATCACCTCACGGACTCACCCGCTCGGATCGTTCGAACGTACTCACGCCCCGTTCGGGAACGGAGACGGGGGGTGCAACCTGTGCGAACGCCGAGTCGGGCACCCTTCGGTGTGAAATACCACGCTCCGCCGATCGGGGGGTCGTTCGAACCGGCCGCTCGGCGCACGGCGGGGACCGTTCCGGGTTCGGCGCGAGGATGATCCGGACAGAACGGATCAACACCTCGGACAGCCGGAGATCCGAAGGGCGGGCGCGCCGGACCACGCCGGGACCGGGTCCGCGGCGGCGGACGATCACTGCCCGGCCGCCGTCGCCGATGCGTCGCCGGGCTGCGGCGAGCTGCGGGTGCGGCGGTCAGACCCCGCCGGCCAGCTCGTCGCGCAGCGCGTGCGCAGCGGCGCGCAGGGCCGCCGGGGCCGGTCCGGCGGTCAGCACCGACCGCGCCGCGGCGGGGATCACCACACCGCGCAGCCCGCAGAACCGCGCCGCCACCTCACCGGAGCCGGCGCCCAGGGCGTGGTCGTGGGTCGCC
>DASQMQ010000229.1:0-6316 GCA_035645455.1 Pseudonocardia sp. | reverse complement strand
GGGTCACGGGGCGGGGCGGGCGGCGAGGGCGGCGGGGGAGTTGGCCGCCAGGAAGCGCTGCAGGCGGTCGCGATCGGCGGCCGGGTTCGGGGCCGCGACCACGCGGTCGGCGCCGGCGTCGGCGTAGGCCCGGACGGTCGCCGCGTCGAGGCGGCGTTCCGGGGTGACCGAGACGTGCAGCGGGCGGTCGCGCCCGCACTCCGCGGCCGCCCGGCGCAGCCCGGCGACCTGCTCGGCGGTCGCCTCCGGCGACAGCAGGTAGCCGTACCAGCCCTCGGCGCTGCGCGCGGCCCGCCGGTGCGCGGCGCCGGTGTGCCCGCCGATCACCACCGGCAGCGGGCGCTGGACCGGACGGGGGTGCGCGTCGACGCCGGAGAACCGCACGTGGCGGCCGTCGTAGGCGGGCGGATCGCCCTCCCACAGCGCCCGCATCGCGGCCAGGTACTCGTCGGTGCGGCTGCCCCGCTCGGCCATCGGCACGCCCAACGCGCTCAGCTCGGGTTCCAGGTAGCCGGCGCCGATGCCGACGTCGAGCCGGCCGCCGGACAGCACGTCCAGGCTGGCCAGCTGCTTGGCCAGGACCAGCGGCTGGCGCTGGGGCAGCACGACGACCCCGGTGCCCAGCCGGATCCGCGCGGGAGGTCCTGCGGGCCCTCGACGACGCGAGCGCCGCGATGGCCGCCGTCCGCGACGGCACCGCCGGTCCGTTGCGCGCCGGCGCGGTCCCGACGGCGAACGCGGCCCTCGTGCCGCGCGCCCTGGCCCGGTCGGAGGCCGAGCAGCCCGGGATCGACCTGCGGTTCCGCGAGGGTGGCAGCGTCGACCTGGCCGGTGCCGTCGCCGGTGGCGAGCTGGACCTGGCCGTGGTGTTCGCGGTGCCGGCCCGCGCCGTGCGCGGCGTGCTGGTGGTCGAGCTGGTCACCGACCCGCTGCTGGTCGCGCTGCCCCGCGGGCACCGGCTGTGCGCCGCCCGCACGCTGAGCCTGGCCGACCTGGCCGGCGAGCGGTGGGTGCAGGGCGCCCCGGACGTCGCCGACGAGCTGTTCGCCGCGGCCGACCCGGCGCCGGAACGGGTGTTCCGGGTCCGCGAGTGGACGGCCAAGCAGGGCTTCGTGGCGGCCGGGCTCGGGCTGACCGTGATCCCGTCGCTGGCCGCCGACGGGGTGCGCCCGGACGTCGAGCTGCGCCCGTTGCGCGGCGCGGGCACGGCCCGCCGGGTCGCCGCGGTGCTCCCGCCGGACCCCACCCCGGCGGCGGCGCGCCTGCTGGACCACCTGCACGCCACCGCCGCGGCCCTGCACCCGTCGGGGGATCACCAGGGGCGGAGGTGATTCCCCGACGGTGCTCAGGAGGGCTGGGTGACCATGTCGGGCTCGTCGACGACGGCCTCGCGGGGCACCGAGCCGTTGCGCACCCGGGCGATCGCGATGGCCACCGCGCCCACCCAGGCGCCGGTGAGGACCAGGTGGATCGTGGTGCTGGCCCACCCGCCCACCTCCAGCGCGCGCAGGATGGTGCGGGTGTTGGTGAGCACGATCAGGCCACCGACGGCCGACCCGAGCACCGGCGCCGGGATCCTGGTCACCAGCCAGGCCGCCAGCGGTGCGGCCAGCACGCCGCCGAGCAGCAGCCCGCCGATCGTCCACGGGTCGAGCACCGCGGTGCCCAGGCCGATCAGGAAGCCGGTGCTGGCCGCGACCGCGACCAGGAACTCCGAGGTGTCCACCGAGCCGATCACCGTGCGCGGGGCCGTCCGGCCCGCGGTGAGCAGGGCCGGGGTGGCCACCGGGCCCCAGCCGCCGCCGCCGGAGGCGTCGACGAACCCGGCGACCAGGCCGAGCGGGGACAGGAACTTCGACCCGTGCGGCGAGACCCGGGCGGTGGCCACCTTCGGCGGCCGGAACGCGAACTTGACCAGGATGTAGACGCCGAGGGCGAGCAGCACGCCGGCCATGTAGGGGGCGGCGTCCTCGGTGGACAGCGCGGACAGCACGGTGGCGCCGAGGAACGCGCCGAGGGCGCCGGGCAGGCCCAGGCGCAGCACGAGTTTCCAGTCCACGTTGCCGAAGCGCCAGTGCGCGGCCCCGGCGGCCAGGGTGGAGCCGACCTCGGCGAGGTGCACCGAGGCGCTGGCGGTGGCCGGGTTGATGCCGGCGGCCAGCAGCAGCGACGTGGACGTCGCCCCGTAGGCCATGCCGAGGGCGCCGTCGACGAGCTGGGCGCCGAAGCCTACAAGGGCGAAGACGATCAATGTACGCATCGGGAGGAGAGCTCCGTGAGGGCAGGCGAGCGGGACCGCCGTGCCCGATGGGCACGCGGTGGGGGGCGCTGATCAGCGCGGGTCCGACCTCCGGGTCAGCGGGGGTCGAGCGGGTGGGTCAGCGACACAGCTCGTCGAACGAGTGCCCGCGCCGGGACGGCCAGAACAGCTCCAGGCCGGTGAAGAGGTGGCCGGTCAGCTGGGCTGTTGACGACGCGCCGGTGCCGGGCCGGGGGCCGGCGGCAGGGGACGCGGTCGTGGACACCGCACCATCGTGCGTCGCGGATGCCGCTGGGACAACCGGTTGTCCGCGGTCCGGGACCACCCGCCAAATGTCCGGACTTCTCCGGGGGGTCGTGCCTGGAGAGCGCTGCTGGCACAGTGTTCTCCGGCACGACCGCGGGTCACAGCGGGAGCGGGTTGCCGACCAGGCCGGCGGCGAGGGTGTTGCCGGTGGGCGGGTCGATCAGCAGGAAGCTGCCGGTGGCCCGGATGTCGGCGTAGTGGTCGACGGGCAGCGGGTCGGCCGTGCGCAGGCTCACCCGGGCGATGTCGTTGATCGCCAACTGGTCGGCGGCGGCGGCCCAGGCGACGTCGTCGACGTCGAGCCGGTCGCCGAGGGCGGTGACCACGGCCTGCGTGGTCCGGGCGCCGTGCTTGAGCAGCAGCCGGGCGCCGGGGTGCAACGGCTTGTCGGCCAGCCAGCAGAGGGTGGCGTCCAGGTCGCCGGTGACGGTCGGCGGCCGGTCGGCGGTGGCGAGCAGGTCGCCGCGGGCGATGTCGATGTCGTCGGTCAGCCGGATGGTGACGCTGCGGCCGGCTCCGGCGGTCTCCAGCGGGCCGTCGGCGGTGTCCACGGCGGCGACGGTGGTGCGCCGGCCGCCGGGCAGGACGACGACCGGGTCGCCGGGCGCGATGGAGCCGGCGGCGATCCGGCCCGCGTAGCCGCGGTAGTCGTGCAGCGGTCCGAAGCGGTCCTCCGCGCCCGGGACGGCGGCGCCGCGGGGCCGGATGACGTACTGCACGGGCATCCGGAACGGCGCGGCCACCTCGGGGCCGGTGACCGGCACCGATTCCAGGTGCCCGAGCAGCGTGGGACCCTCGTACCAGGGGGTGCGACCGGACCGGTCCACGACGTTGTCCCCGACCAGCGCGGACACCGGGATCGTCAGCACCGCCTCGTCGGCGAACCCGAGCGAGCGGGCCAGCCCGGCGAAGTCCTTGCCGATGGCGGTGAGCACGGCCTCGTCGTAGTCGACCAGGTCGATCTTGTTGATGGCCAGCACCAGCCGGGGGACGCGCAGCAGCGCCAGGACCGCGGCGTGGCGGCGGGTCTGCTCGACGATGCCGTGGCGGGCGTCGACCAGCAGCACGGCGAGCTCGGCGGTGGAGGCGCCGGTGACGGTGTTGCGGGTGTACTGGACGTGGCCGGGGGTGTCGGCCAGCACGAACTCCCGGGCCGGCGTCGCGAAGTAGCGGTAGGCGACGTCGATGGTGATGCCCTGCTCGCGTTCGGCGCGCAGCCCGTCGACCAGCAGCGAGAGGTCCGGTGTGGACAGTCCCTTGTCGACCGAGGCGCGGCGGACGGCCTCGATCTGGTCGGCCAGCACCGACTTGGTGTCGTAGAGCAGCCGCCCGACCAGGGTGGACTTGCCGTCGTCGACACTCCCCGCGGTGGCCAAGCGCAGCAGATCCCGTCCGGTCACGTCAGAAGTACCCCTCCCGCTTGCGGTCTTCCATGGCGGCCTCGGAGAGCCGGTCGTCGGCCCGGGTGGCGCCGCGTTCGGTGAGCCGGGACGCGGTGACCTCGGCGATGATCTCGTCCAGGGTGCTGGCGGTGGACTCGACGGCACCGGTGCACGAGCCGTCGCCGACGGTCCGGTAGCGCACGGACCTGTCCTCCAGCACCTCGCCACCGCGCGGCCCGCCCCAGGGACCCTCGGCCAGCCACATCCCGTCGCGGCGGAACACCTCGCGCCGGTGCGCGTAGTAGATCGACGGCAGCTCGATGCGCTCGCGCTGGATGTAGCGCCAGACGTCCAGCTCGGTCCAGTTGGAGATGGGGAACACCCGGACGTGCTCGCCGGGGGCGTGCCGGCCGTTGTAGAGGTCCCACAGCTCGGGCCGCTGGCTGCGCGGGTCCCAGCGGCCGAACGCGTCGCGCAGGCTGATGATGCGCTCCTTGGCGCGGGCGCGCTCCTCGTCGCGGCGCCCGCCACCGAACACCGCGTCGAACCGGTGGTCGTTGATCGAGTCCAGCAGCGGGACGGTCTGCAACGGGTTGCGGGTGCCGTCGGGGCGTTCGATGAGGCGGCCGTCGTCGATCCAGTCCTGCACGTGCGCCACCTCCAGGCGCAGGCCCAGGCGCGCGACGAGCCGGTCCCGGAAGTCGATGACCTCGGGGTAGTTGTGCCCGGTGTCGACGTGCAGCAGCGGGAACGGCACCGGCGCCGGCGCGAACGCCTTGACCGCCAGGTGCACCAGCAGGGTGGAGTCCTTGCCGCCGGAGAACAGGATGACCGGCCGGTCGAACTCGCCGGCCACCTCCCGGAAGATGTGGATCGCCTCGGACTCCAGGGCGTCCAGGGCGTCCAGGGCGGACGTGCCGAGGGTGGCGGTCATGAGACGTGCAGCCCGCACTCGATCTTGCCGGTGCCGGCCCAGCGGCCGCTGCGCGGATCGGCCCCCGGAGCCGGCTTGGCCGTGCACGGCGCGCAGCCGATGCTCGGGTAGCCCTCCGCCACCAGCGGGTTCACCAGCACGTCGTGCTCGGCGATGTAGGCGTCCATGTCCTCGTCGCTCCAGGCGGCCAGCGGGTTGATCTTCACCAGGCCGAACTTCTCGTCGTAGGTGATCAGCGGGGTGGTCGCCCGGGTCGGCGCCTCGACCCGGCGCACGCCGGTGACCCAGGCGTCGTAGCCGGCCAGGGTCCGCTGCAGCGGCACCACCTTGCGCAGCGCGCAGCACCGGTTGGGATCGCGGGCGAAGAGGTCCTTGCCCAGCAGCGAGTCCTGCTCGGCCACGGTGTGCTCCGCGGCGGCGTCGACCACCCGCACGTCGTAGACGTGCTCGACGGCGTCGCGGGTGCCGATGGTCTCGGCGAAGTGGTAGCCGGTCTCCAGGAACAGCACGTCCACGCCCGGCGCGGCTCCCGCGGCCAGGTCGACCAGCACCGCGTCCTGCATGTTGGACGCCACGACCAGCCGGTCGCCGAACGTCGCCGCGGCCCAGGCCAGCAGTTCCTGGGCGGTCGCGTCCTCGCCGAGCTCGGCCGCCCCGCGCTCGGCGACCCCCCGCAGACCGGTTTCCGTCGGCGCGCTCACCGTCGCACCTCCGGCACTCCGACTCCGATCATCTTCAGCGAGAAGGTCCGCAGGCAGCCCGCGCAGTACCAGGCGCCGTGCGGCACCCGGTCGGTCTGCTCGGCCGGCCGCAGGTCCTCCTCGCCGCAGTACGGGCAGTAGAAGGGCACCGCGCGCTCAGACATCCCGGGCCCTCATCGCAGGTCCTCCTCGGCCGCGCGCAGCACCCACCGGGCGAACCGCTCGTCCTCGGTGCGCTGCTCGACGTACCTCCGGACCAGCCGGTCGACGTAGTCGCCCAGCTCGGCGCTGGTGACCTTGAGCCCGCGCAGCTTGCGGCCGAACCCGGCGTCCAGGCCCAGCCCGCCGCCCAGGTGCACCTGGAAGCCCTCGACCTGCTGGCCGTCGGCGTCGGTGACGATCTGGCCCTTGAGCCCGATGTCGGCGACCTGGGTGCGGGCGCAGGCGTTCGGGCAGCCGTTGAGGTGGATCGAGATCGGCACCCCGGGGTGCACGTCGGCCAGGCGCTTCTCCAGCTCGTCGACCAGCCGGATGGCCCGCTCCTTGGTCTCGACGATGGCCAGCTTGCAGAACTCGATGCCGGTGCAGGCCATCACCGAGCGCCGCCAGCCGTCCGGGCGCGCGGACCACCCGATCGCCTCGGTGGCCCGGGTGAGGGACTCGACGCGGTCAGCCTCGACGTCCAGGACGAGCAGCTTCTGCATCGGGGTGGTGCGCAACCGGCTGGAGCCGT
>DASQMQ010000228.1:0-6247 GCA_035645455.1 Pseudonocardia sp. | reverse complement strand
GCTCACCGAGCTGCCGCAGGAGTGCGGCGACGAGATCGCGGTGCCCGGCGTCGACCTGGCCGCCGCCCTGCCCCGCGACCTGACCACCTTCCGCTACACCGGGTCGCTGACCACCAGCCCGTTCACCGAGCCGGTGTCCTGGAACGTGCTGGCCAGGCGCGGCCGGGTGGCCACGGCCACGCTGGACGGGTTCCGCTCGCTGTTCCCCGACGGCGACGCCCGGGACACCCAGCCGCTCAACGGCCGCACGGTCGCGCTGCGCCCGCAGCGTCCCGGCGGTCACCACTGAGCGGTCGCCACTGAGCGGTCACCACTGAGCGGTCACCACTGAGCGGTCGACCGGGCGGTCAAGCGGCCGCGGCCAGCGCGACCGCGGCGGCGGCCGACGCCAGCGTCCGGACGTGGTTCCAGGCCGTCCAGCGGCCGGCGTAGCGGGCCCAGAACGGGTCGTCGGCCCCGGCGTCGAGCCGGTCGAGCCGGTTGTTCAGCGGCACGTTGAACACCATCGTCACGCCGAACCCCCCGACCACGTAGAGCACCGCGCCGAGCACCCCGAGCAGGTCTCCCGGCGCCAGCACCACCTGCCCGACGCAGGCCACGGCGGTGCCGACGAACACGACGAGGAACGGCGCCCGCACGATCGTCACGTTGATCGCCTGCATCACCGCGACCCCGTGCACCGGGGGCAGCCGGGCGAACGCCGGCATGATCGCCACCGAGAACACGAAGAACACCCCCGCCACCAGCCCCGCTCCCACCGCGGTGGCCACTTCCAGCACGTCCATCCCGGACTCCTCCCGTAGTGCGTCCAGCCTGGTGGCAGTGGGCGGGCGCGGAGAATCGTCGGGAGTCGCGAGAGCATGCGCGATCGTCCAGGACGCGGCCGACCGGTTCTGCGACGAGCGGCAGCAGGACCGAACAGCGCACTGGCGCATCGGCCGAAAGGGGTAACCGCCGGGCCGCTCGTCGCTCGCCACCCCACTTTCGACCCAGAGTCGTCGACAACGGCTCCGCGACCGCCGTCGGTTGCCTACGTTCACTTCCGGATCGATGACGGCACGGTCACGAACAGGACACGGGACTCCCCCACCCAGCCGGTTCCCCCGAGAACCGGACGTCCAGCCGGGCCGTCGATCCGGAAGGCAGGTTCGTGGCTCGGCATCGCTCCCCCCGGGGCCGGCGCCCGCACCAGCCCCAGCCGTTCGCGGTCAGCACCCGCGCAACGGACGGGGGTGGCGGCGCGCACCGCTCCATCCCGGCCCCGCTTCGGCGGGGCGCCACCGCGGTCGCCGTCACCGGCGGCGCGCTGACCCTCGTCGGCGCCGCGGTCCCCACCGCGGCCCAGGCCGGCGACCCCGTCGACGGCCCGGCCCTGGCCGCCTACAGCGCCCTGCCGGTGGCCGCGGCCGAGCCGGCTCCGCCCGACGCGCTCATGCTGCCGGCCATCCAGCCGGTCGCCCCGGCGCCGATGACCGGCACGACGGACGGCGCCGCCCTGGTCAAGGCCGCCGCCCTGTACGAGCAGGAGATCGCCCGGGTGGCCGCCGAGCAGGTCGCGGCCCAGCAGCGGGCCGCCGAGGAGCAGGCCGCGGCCCGGACCCCCGACCCCGACGCCGAGGACTCCCGCGACGACGAGGAGTACCGCGACTCGGGCGGGTCGGGCGACTCCGGCGGGTCGGGCGGTTCCGGCGCCTCCGGGTCGCCGGGCTGCGACATGAACACCGGCGGCCTCGGCGCGGTCAAGTCCCACGTGCGCGACGCCGCGAAGTTCCTCGGCTGCCAGTACGGCGAGCCGGCGATGCACGGCGTGGCCGGCCGGGCCGGCACCTCCGACCACCCGAGCGGGCTGGCCGTGGACTTCATGGTCGACCGCTCCACCGGCGACCGGCTGGCCCAGTGCGCCCTGGACAACCAGGACGCCCTCGGCATCAAGTACGTGATCTGGGAGCAGGCGATCAACCACGGCAACGGGTGGGACGCCATGGAGGACCGCGGCGGCGCCACCGCCAACCACTTCGACCACGTGCACATCTCGTTCGGCTCCGGCCGCGGCGGCGGCGACCTCGGCAGCTGCTGAGGTCCGCTCGTCGCGCGCGCCGGGACGCTCGACTCACCCACCGTCACAGCACCGCTGACCGTCCGCTACCGTCGGCTCCGGATCACCGAGCGACCCGGTTCCCCGCGGGCACGCACGCCGGCCTCCCCACCGGCCGCCCGCCCGGGTCACTGATTCCGGAAGGCTGGCCGTGTCTGCACACCGCTCCCCCGGTGGACGACGTCCGCACCCCGGCCCGGGTCTGCTGACCGGGCCGGTCGGCGCCCCGCGCCCGGCCCGCTCGTCCACCTCCGCCGTCGCCACCGCCTGGCCGCCCCCGGCGCCGACCCGGCCGGCACCCGCCGGCCGGCACCGCGCGGTCGCCCGCAACGGGATGGCCTCGGCCGCGGCCGGTGCGCTTGCCGTCGCCCTGCCCACCATCCCCGTCGGGTCGCTGCTGCCGACCCCGCCGGACGCCGCCGACGCGGCCGACCGGGCCGCCGAGAGCGTGGTGCTGCGCCCGGTGGGCGAGGTCGGGCCCGACACCCCCGAACGGCGGCTGCTGGCCACGCTCGCCCCGGTCACCGCCGACGCCGAGCCCGAGACCGTCCAGCTGCAGGTGTCGGACCTGGTCAAGGCGGCCGGACTGGCCGACGCGGCCCGGGTCGCCGAGGAGGAGGAGCGGATCGCCCAGCAGGAGCGGATCGCCCAGGAGGCCGCCCGCGAGGCGGCCGCCGGGTGCGACGCCGACCCGAGCGGGCTGGGCGCGGTCAAGCCGTGGGTGCGCGACGGCGCCCGGTTCCTGTCCTGCCTCTACGACGAGCCCGCCCTGATCGGCGTCGCGTCCCGCAGCGGGGGCACCTCCGACCACCCCAGCGGGCACGCGCTGGACCTGATGACCGGCCGCGCCCAGGGCGACGCCATCGCCGCGTGCGTGCTGGCCAACCAGGACGAGCTGGGCGTGGACTACGTGATCTGGCGGCAGCGGGTCAACCACGGCGGCGGCTGGGAGTCGATGGCCGACCGCGGCGACGACACCGCCAACCACTACGACCACGTGCACGTGTCGTTCAAGCGGTCCGCGCCGGGCGGCGCGCCCTCGGCCCGGCACTGCGGCTGAGCGGACCGCTGCCGACCTGGTGCCGTGCACCCGTTGCCGCCCCGCCGCGGAGCCGGGTGGGCCCGTCAGCCGCGCGACGGCGGCGTGGCCTCGTGCCCGGGAATCCCCGTCGAGCGGCGGCGCTGCTTCAGTTCGGCCTCCAGCACGTGCCGGCGTCCGGCCACCAGCTCGTCGCGGACGGCGCGCTCCAGCTCGCGGAACCGGGCGTAGTAGCCGTCGTCGAACTCCTCGACCACCTGGAAGGTCCACCGCCCGTCCAGCACGTTCAGCCCGAGCAGTTCGCCGTCGACCCGCTCGGCCAGGTCGTCGCGGTCGATCGCGCGCAGCGCCTCGACCACGTCGTCGAGCAGCAGGTCGGCGCGCCCGATCAGCTGGTGGAACGAGTACAGGTGGCCGCGGGCCCGTTCCAGGTACTCCAGCGCCTCGGACAGGGTGCCCGCGGCGCGCACCGCGTCATCCGGGACCCCCTCCGGGCGGGCGTGCTCGGCGTCCACCGACTCGCTGCTCACGGCCGACTGGTTCCCCCGCGCGGACCGGCGAAACCCGGCCCACCCGGCTGATCGCCGTGAGCGGATCGGGCGGCCGACAGCGAACACGCCCCTCCCGGTGGCAGGTGCGGCCCTAGCGTCGCAACGGTCCACCGACGAAGGAGCGCCCGTGTCCGTCCAGCTCAGCACCGTGCACCCGACCGCGACCGCGCACCCCAGCGGCCCCCCGCGCGGCGGCGGCCGCCCCCCGGCCCCGGATCCGACCCCGCCCGAGCGGCGCCGCCCGCCGCTGCCGGCGCCGCAGCCGCTCGCCCCGGCCGGCGGAGCGGTCCTGGCCGCCGCCGTCACGGCCGGCGCCGACCCGATCGAGGAGCGCCTGCTCGGCGAGCGGATCGTGTTCCTCGGCCGCGAGGTCGACGACGCCGTGGCCAACCGGATCTGCGCCCAGCTCCTGCTGCTGGCCGCCGAGGACCCGGAACGCGACATCGCGCTCTACATCAACTCCCCGGGCGGCTCGGTGACCGCCGGCATGGCCATCTACGACACCATGCGGCTGATCACCCCGGACGTGGCCACCTGGGCGATCGGGTTCACCGCCTCGATGGGCCAGTTCCTGCTCTCGGCCGGGACCCCGGGCAAGCGGCACGCGCTGCCGCACTCCCGGATCCTGATGCACCAGCCGTCGGCCGGGATGGGCGGCAGCGCCAGCGACGTCGCCATCCGGGCCGGGGTGTACGCGGCGATGAAGCGGGAGATCGCCGAGCTGATCGCGCAGCACACCGGCCAGACCTTCGAGACGATCACCGCGGACTCCGACCGGGACCGCTGGTTCACCGCCGAGGAGGCCCGCAGCTACGGCCTGGTCGACCACGTCGTCACGCCCTGACCCCGGTCGAGAACGACGTCGTCGTGGTCGGCCGGGCCCGATGATCACGACGACGTCGTTCGCGGCGGGAGGGGGAGGACCAGGGCGGCGAGCAGGCGGGTGAGGTCGGCGGCCGGGTCGGCGGTGAGGCCGGTGTGCACCGGGCCGGCCTGGATCGCGGTGCTGCGCGGCGCGGTGAGCCGGCGGAACCGGCGACCGCGGTCCTCCTCGCCCGCCGGGCCGGCCAGCCGGGCGGCCTGCGCCGGGCCGGACCCGCACTGGGCGACCACCGAGTCGAGCGCGCAGCGGATGGCGTCGGCGTCGGCGGCCGGGTCGAGGGCGGCCAGCCGGGCCGGGTCCAGCCGGACCTCGGCACCGAGGTAGTCCAGCCCGCGGCAGTACAGCAGCACCCCGGCGTTGATCGCCTCGTCGCGCTCGATCCGCGGTACCACCCGCAGCAGCGCGTACTCGAACGCGTGGCGGCTCACCCCCGCCGCCCCAGCCGCTGGGCCAGCCACGCCGGCGGGTTCGACACCGGGACCGTCCGGTCCGCCCCGGCGGTGACGGCCGCGGCCACGCCGGGCAGCCAGGCGTCGCGGGCGTCGACCCGGGCCAGCAGCTGCCGGACGTAGGCCGCGCGCACGTCGTCGGGGTCGGCGAACCCGGGCTCGTCGACCAGCCACGCGTCCGGCACCGCGGCCACCACGCCGACCAGCAGGGCCTCGGTGACCAGCGGAGCCAGCGCGGCGTCGGCGCCGTCCAGGTCGGGGTCGCAGCCCAGCAGGACGTGGGCGGACGCGTCGTAGGGCCGGCGCACCCAACCCCCGGCGCCGGCCCAGGCGTGGTGGAAGGTGAGCGTCGCGCCGTGGTCGATCAGGTACGGGCTGCCGTGCCAGAACAGCAGGTTCGCGTTGCGCCAGGACCGGTCGACGTTGCCGACCAGCGCGTCGAACCACAGCACCCGCCCGGCGAACCCGCGGCCGACGGCGAACGCGACCGGGTCCAGGTCCAGCGCGCCGGGCAGGAAGTCCAGGCCCAGGTTGAGCCCGGGGCTGGCGCGCAGCAGCTCCTGCACCTCCTGGTCGGGCTCGGACGCGCCGAGCGCCGGGTCCAGCTGCACGGTCACCAGCTCGGGCACCGGCAGACCCAGCCCGCGGGCCAGCTCCCCGGCCACGACCTCGGCCACCAGCACCGCCCGCCCCTGCCCGGCCCCGCGGAACTTCACCACGTAGGTGCCCAGGTCGTCGGCCTCCATCAGGCCGGGCAGCGAGCCGCCCTCGCGCAGCGGGGTGACGTAGCGGATCGCCGTCACGTCGCGCAGCACCGCACTCCTCCCGCCGTCCGACACCCGCACGCGACCCTACGGCCGCCCCCGGCCCACCCCGCCGAGGCCCTGCACCGTTCTCGCGGCCCGTCGGGGCTCGCGCAGCCCGCCGGTGGGCTGCGCGGGCCCGCCACGGGCTGCGCCACCCACGACCGGCAGCGAGCGCCGGCGGGCCGCGGCGGCAGCGGGCGATCCCGCGGGACGGGTGGCGCGTGCACGGCGACCGCAGGTGCCGGTCGGGCTGGTGGGCGCGGCACCGGGCAGCCGTCGGGAGGGTCGACCGGGTGGCGGCGTCAGCCCGGTCCGCGGACGGCGCTAGCGTTGCGGGTTCGTAGAGCTTCTGCATCGATGGAGAGACCATGCGCGTCGGCGTGCTCACCGGGGGCGGCGACTGCCCCGGACTGAACGCGGTCAT
>DASQMQ010000227.1:0-2562 GCA_035645455.1 Pseudonocardia sp. | reverse complement strand
CCGGCGTAGGACCGCAGGGTGTTGGCCGAGCTGCCGCGCTCGACGGTCAGGTGGTGCAGGAACGCCTGCACCGCGGCGTCCGGGGTCACGTCAGGGCGGGGATGACCTCGCGCTCGAACAGCTCGACGCCGCTCGGGTCGTGCACGGCGTCGGGGAAGTAGCAGATCGGGTAGGTCATCCCGGCCTCGCGCAGGGCGCCGAGCTGCTCGACGATCTGCGCCGGGGTGCCGAACGCGGAGCTGCGGTACATGCCCGCGTAGCGCTCCAACTGCTTCGCCGGCACCAGCGGCGCCAGCCGGGCGAGGATGGCGTCGAGCCGGTCGCGGGCCTGCGCCTCGGTCGCCCCGATGACCACGTTGTAGTTCGACGAGCGGGTGATGGCGGCGAAGTCGGTGCCGACCTCGGCGCAGTGCTCGGCCAGCAGCCGGGACTTGTGGGTGAAGCCGTCGAGGGTGCCGTCGAAGTTGGTGTACTGCGCGTACTTCGCCGCGATCCGCAGGGTGACCTTCTCCCCGCCGCCGGCGATCCAGGTCGGGATCCCGCCGTCCTGCAGCGGCAGCGGGCGCACGATGGCGCCGTCGACCCGGTAGTGCTCGCCGTCCAGGGTGGCCGTGCCGGTGCGCCAGGCCTGCTGCATGATCTGCACGCCCTCGTCGAGCATCCGCAGCCGCTCCCCCGCCCGCGGGAAGCCGTACCCGTAGGCCCGCCACTCGTGCTCGTACCAGCCGGCGCCGATGCCCATCTCCACCCGGCCGCCGGAGACGATGTCGCAGGTCGCGGCGACCTTCGCCAGGTACACGGGGTTGCGGTAGGCCATGCAGGTGCACATCTGGCCCAGCCGGACCCGCTCGGTCACCGCGCCGAACGCCGACATCAGCGTCCAGGCCTCGTGGGTCGCCTCGTCGGTCGGCACCGGCACGGTGTGGAAGTGGTCGTAGACCCAGATCGAGGTCCACGGCCCGGCGTCGGCCCGCCGGGCCACCGCCTTCATCGCCGCCCACTGCCCGGCGGGGTCGATCCCGACCAGGTCCAACCGCCAGCCCTGCGGCACGAACATCCCGAAGCGCATCGCCGTCATGATCTCCAGACCCTAGCCCCGGCCGGCCTACCAGGTGACCGGGAGCGAGCGGACCGCGTGCACGACGGCGAACGAGCGGAAGTCGACCGGGGCGGCCGGATCGGCCAGCGCGAGGCCCGGGAACCGGCGCAGCAACGCGGGCAGCGCGACCCGCAGCTCGGCGCGGGCCAGCGCGGCGCCCAGGCAGTGGTGCACCCCGTGGCCGAAGGCGACGTGCCGGGTGACCTCCCGGGTGAGCTCCAGGCGGTCCAGCTCCTCGCCCAGCGCGGGGTCGCGGTTGGCCGCGGGCAGCGACAGGATCAGCACCTCCCCGGCCACGACCGGCTCGCCGTCGAGCTCGGTGTCGCGGGTGGCGATCCGCGGGATCCCGCTGTGCACCACCGACAGGTAGCGCAGGAGTTCCTCGATCGCGTTCTCCACCGCATCGGGACGGGCGCGCAGCACCGCCAGCTGGTCGGGCTCGCGCAGCAGCTTCAGCACGGCCAGCCCGATGGTGGACGCCGTGGTCTCGTGCCCGGCGATCAGCAGCAGGCCCGCCACCCCGGCCAGCTCGCCCGGGGTCAGGTCGTCGCCGTGCTCGCGGACCAGCGCGCCGAGCAGGTCGTCGTCGGGATCCCGGCGGGCCCGCGCCACCAGCTCGGCCATGTACTCGCGCGACTCCGCGCCGGCCCGCATCCGCTCCGGCATCGGCAGCGAGACGTCGAGCTGGCGGGCGGCGCGGGACTGGAACCCGGCGCGGTCGGCGTAGGGCACGCCGAGCAGCTCGCAGATCACCAGCGACGGCACCGGCAGCGCGAAGTCGGCGACCAGGTCGGCCGGCGGGCCGGCGGCGGCCAGCGCGTCCAGGTGCTCGTCGACGATCTCGGTGATCCGCGGGACCAGCCGGCCGATCCGGCGCACGGTGAACTCCGGGCTGAGGACCTTGCGCAACCGGGTGTGCTCCGGCGGGTCCGAGGTCAGCAGGTCGCCCTCGGGCGGCGGGGCGTCCGGGTCGCGGCGGCCGAACACCGGCAGCGCGCTGCTGAACCGCTCGGCGTCGGCGAGCACCTCGCGCACGGCGGCGTAGCGGTTCACGATCCGCGCCGGGGTGCCGAGCGAGGTCGTGGCCAGCACCGGGCCGTGCTCGAAGTCGGTGAGCTGCGGGACCGGGTCGAAGCCGTCGCGCTGCAGGTGCAGCGGCATCGGGCGGCGCGGTGCGGGTCCGGTCATCGACGGTCCTCCCGGGTGGTCACCGGACCCGCCGGGCCCGTACCTCCTCCGTACCCCGACCCACCGCCCACCGCCACCCCCATCGCCCCCCGGCCCCCAGCCCGGCCCCGGCCCCCCGCCCGGGCCCCGGTGCCGGTGCCGGTCAGGAAGGCCACCTTCCTGCCCTCTGCGGACCTGAAGGTGGCCTTCCTGAACCTCGGGGGGCGGGGGACCCCGGTTCAGTCGGTGGCGGTGGCGGTGGCGCGGCGTTCGGCGAAGCGGGTGGGGCGGTCGGG
>DASQMQ010000226.1:0-2386 GCA_035645455.1 Pseudonocardia sp. | reverse complement strand
GCCCGCCGTCGGCCATGCCGCGGGTGTACCGGACGACCGTCCACACCACCGGGTGGCCCGCCGCCCGGGCCGCGTCCACCAGCTCCGCGGTGGCGGCCACGGCCGGCTGCGGATCCGGCAGCAGGAACGGCCCACCGGCCGCGGTGTAGCCCCGCACCAGGTCGACCACCAGCACCGCCGGCCGCGCACCCCACCCGACCCGCCCGCTGAACGCCGTCCCGTGCGGCCCGCTCACCCCGACCCGCGTCCCGTCGAGAACGACGTCGTCGTGATCGAACCGCCCTGTCGATCACGACAGGTTCGTTCTCGACGGGAGGCCGTCAGGCCCATGAGGGGCGCTTCGGGGCGGGGAGGCCGGTCTCGGCCTCGCAGGTGGCCAGCAGCTCGTCGATGGGCGGGCCCATGTCGAACACCGGGAGCTCGGCGGGGCGGTCGGCGCGCAGCTGCTCGCGCAGGGTCGTGGTGGCCGCGGCGTCGACGCCGTCGTCGGTGACGACCACGCCGTAGCGGCGCGCACCCCCGGCCGTGACCAGGCCGCGACGGACCTCGAGCTCCACCAGGTCCGGGTCGCGTTCCAGCGGGTCGCCCCAGCCGCCACCACCCCAGGTCACGAAGTGCAGCACGTCGCCGGGGGAGACCGGCACGTCGTGGCACTTGCTGGGCAGCACCTGGTGGGTGCCGTCGGCGCGGTCGAGCCACTTGGTGCCGCGGGCGCCCGGCGTCCCGCCGTTGACCCCCCACGGGTAGGTCAGCCAGCGGTCGTCGTGGATGGCGATGGTGCCCGGCTCGGCGAACACGTACGCCACGTCGACGCCGTTGCCGCCGCGGTGCAGCCCGGCGCCGCCGGTGTCGGCGACGGTCTCCCACTTGTCGATCCGCAGCGGGTAGTAGGACTCCAGGTACTCGCACGGGATGTTGACGAAGCTGGGCCACAGCGAGTGGCCGTCCGGCCCGTCCCCCAGCGGGCGGCCGGGGATGCCGCCGAAGCCGATCGAGTACAGCTGGAACCACTCCCCGGCCCGGTCCCCGGACGAGTAGTGCCCGGAGTACATGAAGTGCGGGCTGGAGGAGAACCCGGCCGCGTTGAGCAGTGCCGGGTTGGTCTGCCCGAGCAGCCCGCCGAACAGGTCGAACACCCGCCCGATGCCGTGGTTGCGGCCGTTGAGCGAGGCCGGGTGCTTGGGCTTCCAGTAGGAGCCGTCCGGGATCGTCACGTCCACCAGCGGGTAGAACCCGTCGTTCCAGAGGATCTGCGGGTCGGCGACGGTGATCATGTAGATGCCGAAGAACATCCGGGTGAGGTTCTCGTTGATGTAGTAGTTGATCGGCCCGGCGGCCTGCGGGCTGGACCCGGTGAAGTCCAGGTGCACCTTGTCCCCGGTGCGGGTCAGCGACAGCTTCAGCTGGTAGGGGCCGTTGCCGACGCCGTCATCGCAGATGTAGTCGGTGAACGAGAGGGTCCGGCCCTCCTCGAACACCATCCCCAGCAGGACCTTCATCGCGTCGTAGTTGCGCTGCAGCAGCGCGTCCAGCGCGGACAGGTAGGTGGCGGTGCCGAACCGCTGGCACATCTCGACCACCCGCCGCGACGCCGTGCGGCAGGCCGCGACCAGGCCGTTCAGGTCGGCGCGGTTCCAGTCCGGCATCCGCACCTGGTTCAGGATGATGCGCAGCGCGTCCTCGTTGAGCGTGCCCTTCGCGTACAGCTTGAAGGGCGGGATGACCACGCCCTCCTCGTAGATCGTGCGCGCGTCGGTGGGCATCGAGCACGGGGTCTTGCCGCCCACGTCGGACATGTGCCCGAACATCGACGCCCAGCCGACCACCCGGCCCTCGTGGAAGACCGGCACCACGACCAGCCAGTCGTTGGCGTGGCTGATCGCCGCCCCGCAGGCGTACGGGTCGGAGGTGAGCAGCACGTCGCCCTCCTCCACGGTGTTGTCGAAGCCGTCCAGGAAGTCCGGGATCGACAGCCCGAACTGGCCGACCACCATCTTCCCGGCCGGGTCGGCGATCAGCGGGAACTCGTCGTGCTGCTCGCGGATGCCGGGGGAGAGCGCGGTGCGGAACAGCACCTCGTCCATCTCGTAGCGGGCGTTGCGCAGCCCGTTCTCGATCAGGTCCAGGGTGACCGGGTCGACGTCGGTGGGCTCGACGGCGCCGGTGGCGGTCTCGATGATGCGTGCCACTACTCAGCCCTCCACGGGGTTGATCAGCAAGCTGCCCGACGGGTGCACGGTCGCCGCGTGCCCGGGCAGGACGAGGGTGGTCGAGTCCATCTCGGTGACGATCGCCGGTCCGGTGAGCACGTGGCCGGCGCGCAGCGCGGCCCGGTCGTAGATCGCCGCCTCCACCGCCTCGCCGGCGATGTGGACCGGGTGCCGGT
>DASQMQ010000225.1:0-3887 GCA_035645455.1 Pseudonocardia sp. | reverse complement strand
GTCGGCGGCGTCCAGCTCGGCGGCTCGCCGGCGCCATGCCGTCGCGGTGGCGGTCACCAGATCCTCCCGTTCAGCGTCCGGTTCACAGACCGTGCGGGGTGCCCTCGGTGAACCCGGCCAGCGTCTGCACCCCGACCGTAGCCTGCCGGGCCAGCTCGTCGAGGGTGCGCGCGCCGGCGTAGGTGCACGTCGAGCGGACCCCCGAGCAGATCTCGTCGAGCACGTCCTCGACCCCGGGCCGGCGCGGGTCCAGCCGCTGCCGGGAGCTGGAGATGCCCTCCTCGAACAGCGCCTTGCGGGCCCGGTCGAAGGTGCCGTCGCCGCGGGTGCGGGCGCCGACCGCGCGCTTGGACGCCATCCCGAAGCACTCCTTGTACGGCTGCCCGGCCTCGTCGCGCAGCAGGTCGCCGGGGGACTCGTAGGTGCCGGCCAGCCAGGAGCCGATCATCACCGCGGACGCCCCGGCGGCCAGCGCCAGTGCCACGTCCCGGGGGTGGCGCACGCCGCCGTCGGCCCAGACGTGCACGCCGTGCTCGCGCCCGGCCGCAGCGCACTCCAGCACGGCCGAGAACTGCGGCCGGCCGACCCCGGTCATCATCCGGGTGGTGCACATCGCGCCCGGCCCCACGCCGACCTTGACGATGTCCGCGCCGGCCGCGGCCAGGTCGGCCACGCCCCCGGCGGTGACCACGTTGCCCGCGGCCACCGGCACGGCCGAGCCGGCGTCGGTGACCACCCGGCGCACCGCCCGCAGCGCCTCCAGCATCCGGTCCTGGTGACCGTGCGCGGTGTCCACCACCAGCAGGTCGACCCCGGCGTCCAGCAGCGCCTTCGCCTTGACCGCGACGTCGCCGTTGATGCCCACCGCGGCCGCCGTGCGCAGCCGGCCGTCGGCGTCCAGGGCGGGGGTGTAGATGCCGGCGCGCAGCGCGCCGAGCTGGGTGAGCAGGCCGGCCAGCCGCCCGTCCCGGTCGACGCCCAGCGCCACCCCGCGCCCGCCCAGGCTCTCGAAGACCTCCCGCGGCGAGGTGTCCAGCGGCAGCGTGAGCGGGGCCGGGGCCAGCACGTCGGCGAGCCGGGTGAACCGGTCGACGCCGGTGCAGGCGGCCTCGTCCACGGTGCCCACCGGCCGCCCGCCGTCGTCGACCACGACGACCGCGCCGTGCGCCCGCTTGGACAGCAGGTTGACCGCATCGGCCACCGCGTCGCCGGGCGTGAGGACCAGCGGGGTGTCCCAGACCGGGTGCCGCGACTTGATCCAGGCGACGATGTCGGAGACCGCCTCCGGGGCCACGTCCTGCGGCAGCACGGTCAACGCGCCGCGGCGCGCCAGCGTCTCGGCCATCCGGCGGCCGGCCACCGCGGTCATGTTCGCCGCGATCACCGGCACCGTGGCGCCGGAGCCGTCGACGGTGGCGAGGTCCACGTCGAAGCGGGAGGTGACTGACGACCGCCCGGGGACGAGGAACACGTCGTCGTAGGTGAGGTCCTGGCTGGGCCGATGGCCGTCGAGGAAGCGCACGAGACGGTCACCCTACCCGCGCATCGGCCGGGTGGCCGGATCGCGCGGCCCGAGCACTCAGCCGCGCAGCATCGCCCGGACGGCGTCGATGGTGTCGGCCTCGGCCGGGGTCTTGTCCGGGCGGTACCGCAGCACCCGGGCGAACCGCAGCGCCACCCCGCCGGGGTAGCGGGTGCTGCGCTGCGCGCCGTCCAGCTCGATCTCGACCACCAGCGCGGGCCGCAGCAGCACCGCTGCGCTCGTCTCCTCCCGGACGTACTGCGGGAAGGTCGCGGTCTGCCAGGCCAGCAGCTCGTCGGTCATGCCCTTGAACGTCTTGCCGACCATGATCGGCTCGCCGCCGTCCGGGTCGCGGGCGCCCAGGTGGATGTTGGACAGCGAGCCGGTGCGCCGGCCGTAACCCCACTCGGCGCCGATCACCACCAGGTCCAGGGTGTGCACCGGCTTGACCTTCTGCCAGGCCTTGCCGCGCCGGCCCGCGGCGTACGGGGAGTCCAGCGCCTTGACCATGACGCCCTCGTGGCCCGCCGCCAGCGCGCCGTCCAGCACCTCGGCGGCCTCCTCGGCGGTGGGCCGCAGCCGCCCGGGCATCCGGTGCGGGCCCGCGACCCGGGCCAGCGCGTCCAGCCGGACGGCCAGCGGCTCGTCGAGCAGGTCGGTGCCGTCCAGGGCGAGGCAGTCGAAGAAGTACGGCTGCAGCAGCTGCTCGCCGGCCAGCGCGCCGAACCGGCTCATCGTCTCCTGGAACGGGCGCGGGCGGCCGTCGTCGGTCAGCGCCAGGGTCTCCCCGTCCAGCACCACCGACCGGCAGGGCAGCCCGCGGACGAACTCCACCAGCTCCGGCACCCCGGCGGTGATCTCGCGCAGGGTGCGGGTCCAGATCCGGACCCGGTCGCCGTCGCGGTGGACCTGGATCCGGGCGCCGTCGAGCTTGTGCTCGACGCTGACCCCGGCGCCCAGGTCGGCCAGCGCGGCGTCCAGCGAGTCGGCGGGGGAGGCGAGCATCGGGCGGACCGGCGTGCCGACCCGCAGCGACACCGCCGAGAGCGCCTCCGCTCCGCCCGACAGGGCGAGCGCGGCGGTGCCGGGCAGCCGGCCGGAGAGCATGAACGCCCGGCGCACGACCGCGGCGGGCACCCCCGCCGCGGCCGCGATCGCCTCCAGCATCACACCTTCCAGCGCGCCCTGGCGCAGCTCGCCGGTGAGCAGGCGGCGCAGGAAGGCCTGCTCGTCCGCGGTGGCCGCGCCGAACAGCTCGCCCAGCAGCGCGGTCCGCCGGGCGGTGGAGCCGGTGCCGGAGGTGGCGGCCAGCTCGTCGAGGAGCCGGTCGACGGCCTGCACCCGGAGCGACGGTTCGCCGGCCGGGGGCAGGTCCAGCTGGGCCAGCGTGCGCCAGCCGGCCCCGATCCGGCCCTGCCGGGGCTCGCCGGACAGCCACGCCGTGACCGCCTCGACCTCCGCCGGAGCCGCGGCCCGCAGCGCGTCGGCCAGGGCGGTGGACTTCGCCGTCCGCGACCGGGTGGACCCGACGGCCGCGGAGGTGGCGACCACGTCGGTGAGCAGCATGGGCCCATCGTGGCAGTCACCGCCGACGACCACCGGGATCAACCCATCGACTTCGCGCCGTCGATGGTCTCGCGGATGATGTCGGCGTGCCCGGCGTGCTGGGCGGTCTCGGTGATGATGCCCATGAGCACCCGCCGGGCCGAGCGGGTCGCGCCCGGCTCGAACCACGGCGCCTCCGGCAGCGGGTGCGACACGTCCAGGTCGGGCAGCGTCGCCACCAGCTCGTCGGTGCGCCGGGCGATCTCGTCGTAGCGGTCGAGCAGGACCTGCAGCGTCTCGCCCTCCAGCATCCGGAAGGTGTTGCCGAACTCCGCCCAGTCGTCGTCCGGGGAGGCCTCCATCGCCGAGGTGCCCTGCTCGATGAAGTCGACCCACTGCGACTCCATCAGGGCGACGTGCTTGATCAGTCCGCCGACGGTCAGCTCGCTGACGGTGCTGCGGGTGGCGGCCTGCTCGTCGGTCAGGCCGCGGGCGGTGCCGCGCAGCAGGGCGCGGTGCATCCGCAGGGTCTCCAGCAGGTCGGCGCGCTCAGCGGTGAGGGTCTTCCCGGAGGTGGTCATCGTGGTCCTTCCGTCGGTGCTGACAAGGACAACGGTAGGAGGTCTTGCGGTCACTTCCTGACCTCAATCACGATTTCGAGCCGTCAGCGGCCAGTAAATGACCGCAATGCCGGGACACTCGGGTCATGGCCAACACGAGCTCGCGGACCCTGCGGCTGCTGTCGTTGCTGCAGGCCCGCCGGTACTGGCCAGGTCCGGTGCTCGCCGGGCGGTTGGGCGTGTCGGCCCGCACCCTGCGC
>DASQMQ010000224.1:0-7154 GCA_035645455.1 Pseudonocardia sp. | reverse complement strand
CCGGTGATCGCCCGGCTGGCCGGCCCGGCCCGGGCCGGCGGGGTGGGCCTGGTGGCCGCGTGCGACCTGGCCGTGGCGGCCACCGAGGCCAGCTTCGCGTTCAGCGAGGTCCGGATCGGGGTGGTCCCGGCCGTGATCTCGGTGACCGTGCTGCCCCGGCTCACCGCCCGCGCCGCCCAGGAGCTGTTCCTGACCGGGGAGACCTTCGACGCCGACCGCGCCGCGCGGATCGGCCTCATCACCTCCGCGGTCCCGGCCGGTCAGCTGGACGCCGAGGTCGCCCGGTACGTCGACATGCTGCGCCGCGGCGCGCCCGGGGCCCTGGCCGCCACGAAGCGGCTGCTCCGCGAACCCCCGACCGGGACGATGGCCGAGCGGTTCGCCGCGATGCAGGAGCTGTCGGCGGGGTTCTTCGCCGGCCCGGAGGGTCAGGAGGGCATGCGCGCCTTCGCCGAGAAGCGCCCCCCGTCCTGGGCCTCCACCTGACCTCTGCCGCGCCTTGAGGTTCCGGCCGGTTCAGGAAGGCCACCTTCCTGACCGCCGGAGTTCAGGAAGGCCACCTTCCGGAACTCCCAGGACAGGAAGGCCACCTTCCTGAACCAGGGGCAGCGGCGGCGGCCGGGGTCAGGGGGTCCAGGAGGGGTCGCGGCCGGAGGCGGCGAGGGCGCGGTCGAGGGCCGGGGCGTCGGCGGGTACGGCGACCTCGGGGCCGAACCAGCCACCGTCGCGGCCCATCGGGGCGATCGCCCGCACCCCGGCCAGCGCGGCCTCGGCCAGCTCCGGGGAGACGTCCAGGCGCTGGCCGGTGCCCGCGGCGACGTCCCAGGCGTGCAGCACGAACTCGGCGGTCATCATCGAGCCGAGGGCCGCGGCCGGCATCGGGCCGCCGCCGAAGGACGTCTCGCCCTCCCACGCGGCCGGGTCGGCCCAGGCCCGCCGGGTCGCCCCGCCCTGCTCGGCGACCTTCCCGGCCCACTGCGACTCGGGCACACCGGCCAGGTACGGGGCCTCGTTGCTGCCGCTCCACCCCTCCTCCCAGTCCTTGCGCGCGGCCGCGTACTCGGCCAGCAACAGCCCGAAGGCGAGGTGGCTGGCGACCTGGCGGACGGTGAACTCCGCGCACGGGCTGGGGGCGTCGAAGCGGGCCGGGTCGGCGCCGCTGATCGCCGCGACCGCGACGTCGACGCTCTGCGCCATGGTCTCTGCGTGGTCCATGCCGCCACGGTGGCACCGCTGCTGGCCCGGCGATTGCACGAACGCGACACCGGGGGCGTGTCATCGGACGCCGTCGCGCCCGGGCGCCGCACCGGCCGCGGAGGGCGGCCGCGTTCGCCCTGCGCGGGCCCGATGGGCTCGGCCGCCGGCGACGCAGCCGCGCCCGACGCCGGCCGACCGTAACCTGGGGGCGTGCACCTGCTGGAGAGCCCGGTCGACCGCGCGCTCGGGCTGCTGGCCGGTCGACCGCTGGTCGCGCTGACCGGGGCCGGCCTGTCCACCGACTCGGGCATCCCGGACTACCGCGGCCCCGGCGCGCCCCGCCGCACCCCGATGACCTACCAGGAGTTCCGCTCCGGGCCGGACGCGCAGCGCCGCTACTGGGCGCGCAGCCACGTCGGCTGGACCCGGATGGCGCACGCCGGCCCCAACGACGGCCACCGCGCGCTGGCCGACCTGGAGCGCACCGGCACCCTGCACGGCCTGATCACCCAGAACGTCGACGGCCTGCACACCGCCGCCGGCAGCCGCGCGGTGATCGACCTGCACGGCCGGATCGCCGACGTGGCCTGCCTGGACTGCGGGCGGCGCAGCCCGCGCGACCTCCTGGCCGCCCGGCTCACCGCGCTCAACCCGGGATTCGTGGAGGCGGCCGGTCCGGCCGACGAACGCCCGGACGGCGACGCCGAACTCGATCCCGACGTCGTCGACGGGTTCCGGCTCGCGGCCTGCTTGGCCTGCGGCGGGGTGCTCAAGCCGGACGTGGTGTTCTTCGGCGAGAACGTCCCGCGCGACCGGGTGGCCCGGGCCTACGCGCTGGTCGACGCGCTGGCCCCGACCGGCGGGGCGCTGCTGGTCGCCGGGTCGTCGTTGACGGTCATGTCGGGGTTGCGGTTCGTCCGGCACGCGCACCGGCACGGCATCCCGGTGGTGATCCTCAACCGCGGTGCCACCCGGGGGGACGAGCTGGCCACCCTGCTGGTCGACGCCGGCTGCTCGGAGGTGCTGCCGGCACTGGCCGCCGCGGCGTCGGGCGCCGGACGCGCCACCGCCTGATCCCGGCGCCGACTGCGCGGCAGCGGGCTCAAGGGTGCGGGTCGTCGTCCGCGGCGGGTTCCGCGGTGGTGGGACCGGGGGTGGTGGGGCCGGGGGAGGCGCGGCGGGCGGCGACCGCACCCACCACGCGCTCCACCCCGCGGTCGATCAGAGCCGCGGCCAGCCAGCAACCGGGCAGCAGGACCAGGGTGGCCAGCACGACCTGGACGGGGAAGGAGAGCTGGGTGAGCCACAGCTCGAACCCGTCCCACCAGTCCAGCAGCGTGCGCACCACCTGCCCACCCTAATGGGGCCTCCGGGGGTCGCGGCGCGCACGGCGACGTCCCGGCCCGGGACGCGCGGATCACCCAGCCACCGGGCCCGGATCGGGCTAGGTTCGGGCCATGTTCGCCGTCTACGCCGCAGCGCCCAACGCCGACGCTCCGCTCGACTCGCTCACCGTGGGCGAGCGCCCCGAGCCCGAGGTCCCGGACGGCTGGGTGGCCGTCTCGGTGACCGCGGCCAGCCTGAACATGCACGACCTGTGGACGCTGCGCGGGGTGGGGATCAAGCCCGACCAGTTCCCGATGATCCTGGGCTGCGACGGCGCCGGGCGGCTCGACGACGGCACCGAGGTGGTGCTGCACTCGGTGATCGCCAGCCCGGGCTGGCGGGGCGACGAGACCCTGGACCCGAAGCGGACCCTGCTCACCGAGAAGCACCAGGGCTCCTTCGCCGACCAGGTCGTGGTGCCGGCGCGCAACGCGGTGCCGATGCCGGCCGGGCTGACCGCGAGCCAGGCCGCGGTGATGGGCACCGCCTGGCTGACCGCCTACCGGATGCTGTTCGTGAAGTCCGGGCTGCGGCCCGGGCAGACGATGCTGGTGCAGGGCGCCTCGGGCGGGGTGTCCACCGCGCTGGTCCAGTTGGGCCGGGCGGCCGGCATGCGGGTGTGGGTGACCGGGCGCACCGAGGAGAAGCGGGCGCTGGCCGAGAAGCTCGGCGCGCACGCGGTGTTCCCCAGCGGGGAGCGGCTGCCCGAGCGGGTGGACGCGGTGTTCGAGACCGTCGGTGACGCCACGTGGTCGCACTCCACGCGGGCGCTGCGCCCCGGCGGGGTGATCGTCGTCTCCGGCGCGACCAGCGGGCCCAACCCCGGCGCGGACCTGCAGCGGCTGTTCTTCCTCCAGCTCAGCGTGATCGGCTCGACCATGGGCACCCGCGACGAGCTCGCCGATCTCCTCAGCTTCGTGGCCCACGCCGGGATCTCCCCGGAGATCGGGCTCGAGCTGCCGATGGAGCGGGCCGAGGAGGGCTTCCGGGCCATGCTGGACGGCGACACCGCCGGCAAGATCGTGTTCACCCGCTGACGCCGCACTGCTCCGTGCGCCGACGAGTTCCGCGGCGGAAGCGGACATCTCCCGCGTTCAGCACGTACAGTCGGTAATCGTGCCCGAACCACCAAGTCGACGGGCGCCGGGCACGGTCTACGCCCCGGCGCCGAAAGTGACCGGCCTGGTCGAGCTGCTCGACCGGCTGGACCGCGCCGTGGCCGCCGCGCTCTCCCCGGCCACCGGCGCGGAGGGTGTCAACCGCGACGGTTGGCGCGTACTGCTGATGCTGGCCCGCGGAGGCGGTCGCAGCATGGGCGAGATCGCCTCGCACACCACCCTGCCCGCCCCCACCGCCACCCGGGTGGTCGACCGGCTGGTCGGCCAGCAACTGGCTTACCGGCGCACCGACCCGCTGGACCGGCGCCGGGTGCTGGTGCACCTGGCCGGCGACGGCCGCGCTGTCGTCGAGCGGGTGTGCGGCAGCGTCGAGCGCAGCGCCAGCGAGGCCATCGGGGCGGCCCACCTGCCCGAGCGCGCCCAGCTCGCCGAACTGCTGGAGGCGCTGGCCCAGAGCGCCGACCAGGGCGACCGCGGGTAGACGACCGCCCCGTCCCCCACCGGGTAGGCGACGTCGGCGAGGCGACGACGTCCTCGACCGGTCAGCCGCCGGCGTCGTACCGGCGGCGGGTGCGGCCGGCCGATCCGCCGTCCGGTCAGCTCGTCGCCGCGGCCCGCGTGCGTTCCCGGCCGGCCAGCGTCCGGTCCAGCCAGGCCCGCGCACGTGCGCCCAGGTGCTCGCGGGCCGCGGCCACCCGCTCGACGCGGTCGCGGTCGATCGTCTTTACGGCCATCAGGTCGGCCGTGGTGACGCCGTGCGCCGGCCGGTCCAGCACCCGGACCGGGTCGCCCGCCCGCACCTCGCCCGGGTGCAGCACGGCCAGGTAGGCGCCCGGCCGGCCGGCCGCGATGAACCGCTTCATCAGGTCCGGCACGTCGAGGAACCCGACGAAGGTCCGGCACGGGGTGCGGGCGGCGCGCACCTGCAGCACCGCGTCGCCGACCTGCCAGCGCTCGCCGATGAGCGCACCCGAGCAGTCCACGCCGGACAGCGTCAGGTTCTCCCCCACCCCGCCCGGCCCGAGCCGGCGCCCCAGCTCCGCGGACCAGAACTCCAGGTCGTCGACGGAGTAGGCGTAGACGGCCTGGTCGGGGCCGCCGTGGTCGGCCAGGTCGATGACCGTGTCGCCGGCCACCCCGCCGACGTCGAGCCGGACCGGCCCGGCCACCGGGCGCTTGTCGATGCCGGTGGCGCCGGCGCGGGCGGGCAGGTCGTGCCGCGGCACGGCGACGTTGATCGATTCGACGCGGCCGGGCTCGGTGGGGGTCGACATGGCTGCGACGCTAATCGAAGGGGTGGGGCGGATCCGACCCCGTCATCCGATCCCGGGCAGGCGCTCAGCCGGCCGGGAACAGCACCTCCGCGGTGGCCCGGCCCGCCTCGACGTAGGGGAACGCGGCCAGCAGCACCGCCGCGACCCCGATCACCACCAGCCGCTTGAGCCAGCTCCCGCGCCCGCACAGCCAGCCGGCCAGGAACGCCGCCGCCAGCGGCAGCGCCACCGCGTACAGCGCGGTCAGCTGCCCCGCCCGGTCGGCGCCGGCCGGTGTGGTCGTCATGCTGACCAGGAATCCGGCGACGAGCACCGCGGCCAGCCCGGCCACCAGCAGCGTCACCCGGCGCTTGGCCCGGCCGGCGACGACCCCGATGACCAGCACGACGAGCAGCACGACGGCGGCCACCGACGCCGAGTCCAGCCCGAGGTCGATCACGAGCGGGGACCGCGGTGGGTGGGCACGCGCCCATGGTCCCCCCGCGGGCGGCCACCCGCACAGGGTCAGCGCACGTCCCGGCTCACTTCCTGGACTTCGCGATGTCGGCGTCGGCGTCGGTGGACAGCGCCGCGACGAAGGCCTCCTGCGGGACCTCGACCCGCCCGATGGTCTTCATCCGCTTCTTGCCCTCCTTCTGCTTCTCCAGCAGCTTGCGCTTGCGGGTGATGTCCCCGCCGTAGCACTTGGCCAGCACGTCCTTGCGGATCGCCCGGATGTTCTCGCGGGCGATGATCCGGGCCCCGATGGCCGCCTGGATGGGCACCTCGAACTGCTGGCGCGGGATCAGCTCGCGCAGCTTGGAGGCCATCGAGGTGCCGTAGGCGTAGGCGGAGTCCTTGTGCCGGATCGCCGAGAACGCGTCCACCGGCTCGCCCTGCAGCAGGATGTCCACCTTGACCAGGTCGGCGGACTGCTCGCCGGCCTCCTCGTAGTCCAGGCTGGCGTAGCCGCGGGTACGCGACTTCAGCGCGTCGAAGAAGTCGAAGATGATCTCGGCCAGCGGCATCGTGTAGCGCAGCTCGACCCGGCTCTCGGACAGGTAGTCCATCCCGCCGAGCACGCCGCGCCGGCTCTGGCACAGCTCCATGATGGCGCCGATGTACTCCGACGGGGCCAGGATCGACACCTTGACGATCGGTTCGAAGATCTCGGCGACCTTGCCGGTCGGCCAGTCCGACGGGTTGGTCACCGTCAGCTCGCTGTTGCCGAGCCGGTCGGGCCCGTCCAGGCGCACCCGGTAGACCACGTTGGGCGCGGTGGAGATCAGGTCCAGGCCGGCCTCGCGCTCCAGCCGGTCCCGGGTGATCTCCAGGTGCAGCAGGCCCAGGAAGCCGCAGCGGAAGCCGAAGCCCAGCGCGGCCGAGGTCTCCGGCTCGTAGGTCAGCGCGGCGTCGTTGAGCTGCAGCTTGTCCAGCGCGTCGCGCAGCAGCGGGTACTCCGACCCGTCCACCGGGTAGAGCCCGGAGTAGACCATGGGGCGCGGCTCGCGGTAGCCGGTCAGCGGCTCGGTCGCGCCGCGGCGCTGGCTGGTGACGGTGTCGCCGACCTTGGACTGCCGGACGTCCTTCACCCCGGTGATCAGGTAGCCGACCTCGCCGACGCCCAGCCCGGCCGACGGCTTGGGCTCCGGGGAGACGATGCCGACCTCGAGCAGCTCGTGCACGGCGCCGGTGGACATCATCCTGATCCGCTCGCGCGGGGTGATCCGGCCGTCCACCACCCGGATGTAGGTGATCACGCCGCGGTAGGTGTCGTAGACCGAGTCGAAGATCAGCGCACGGGCGGGCGCGTCGGCGTCGCCGGTCGGTGGCGGGATCTGCGCGACGATCTGGTCCAGCAGCTCGGCCACGCCCTCGCCGGTCTTGGCCGACACCCGCAGCACCTCGGACGGCTCGCAGCCGATGATGCTGGCCAGCTCGGCGGCGTACTTCTCCGGCTGGGCGCCGGGCAGGTCGATCTTGTTCAGCACCGGGATGATGTGCAGGTCGGCGTCCAGGGCCAGGTACAGGTTGGCCAGGGTCTGCGCCTCGATCCCCTGCGCCGCGTCGACCAGCAGGATCGCGCCCTCGCAGGCCTCCAGGGCCCGGCTGACCTCGTAGGTGAAGTCGACGTGGCCGGGGGTGTCGATCAGGTGCAGCACGTGGTCACGGCCGTCCGCCCGCCACGGCAGCCGGACGT